>CAKMPG010000158.1:0-9429 GCA_927911355.1 Streptococcus mitis
AACGGGTTGCCCTTAAGTCTGGATTCCGTTTGATTCGTCAGTTTAAGGGAAGTGATCGGCTACACAAGAAAAATGCGGGTTATTTGAATTTCGGTATGTAAAAGGAGAATTCAATGAGTAAGCATCAGGAAATTCTAAGCTATTTGGAGGAATTACCTGTCGGTAAAAGGGTCAGTGTTCGTAGCATTTCCAATCATCTGGGAGTCAGTGATGGAACGGCTTATCGGGCTATTAAAGAAGCTGAAAATCGTGGAATTGTAGAGACTCGCCCAAGAAGTGGTACTATCCGTGTTAAATCTCAGAAAGTTGCTATAGAGAGATTAACTTTTGCTGAAATTGCAGAAGTGACTTCTTCTGAGGTTCTGGCTGGGCATGAAGGTTTAGAGAGAGAATTCAGTAAGTTTTCAATTGGTGCCATGACTGAACAAAATATCTTGTCTTACCTTCACGATGGGGGGCTCTTGATTGTCGGAGACCGAACCCGTATTCAGTTGCTAGCGCTGGAAAATGAAAATGCAGTTCTGGTTACAGGTGGATTTCAGGTTCATGATGATGTGCTTAAACTGGCCAATCAAAAAGGAATTCCAGTTCTGAGAAGTAAGAATGACACTTTTACCATTGCGACCATGATAAATAAAGCCCTGTCAAATGTACAAATCAAGACTGATATTCTGACAGTTGAGAAACTTTATCGTCCGAGTCATGAGTATGGTTTTCTGAGAGAGACTGACACTGTTAAAGATTATTTGGACTTGGTGCGTAAGAATCGTAGCAGCCGTTTTCCAGTTATCAATCAACATCAGGTTGTTGTTGGTGTTGTAACTATGAGAGATGCGGGAGATAAGTCACCAAGTACCACAATTGATAAAGTCATGTCTCGTAGTCTATTTTTGGTTGGATTATCGACAAATATTGCCAATGTGAGTCAACGGATGATTGCTGAAGACTTTGAAATGGTACCGGTTGTTCGAAATAATCAAACCTTGCTTGGGGTTGTAACAAGACGAGATGTCATGGAGAAGATGAGTCGTTCACAAGTTTCTGCTCTACCGACTTTTTCTGAGCAGATTGGTCAAAAAACTTTCTTATCACCATGATGAAGTCGTCATTACAGTTGAACCCTTTATGCTTGAAAAAAATGGTGTTTTGGCTAACGGTGTATTGGCAGAAATCTTGACCCACATGACTCAAGATTTAGTTGTGAATAGCGGGCGCAATCTCATTATCGAGCAGATGCTGATCTACTTTTTACAGGCTGTTCAGATAGATGATATACTGCGCATTCAAGCACGCATTATCCATCATACTAGACGATCAGCTATTATTGACTACGATATTTATCATGGTCATCAGATTGTTTCAAAAGCAAATGTGACTGTTAAAATTAATTAGAAACTAGGAGAAAAAATGATAACATTAAAATCAGCTCGTGAAATCGAAGCTATGGATAAAGCCGGTGATTTCCTCGCAAGTATTCATATCGGCTTACGTGATTTGATTAAGCCTGGCGTTGACATGTGGGAAGTTGAAGAATACGTTCGCCGTCGTTGTAAGGAAGAAAATTTCCTTCCGCTTCAGATTGGAGTTGACGGTGCCATGATGGACTATCCTTATGCTACCTGTTGCTCTCTTAACGATGAAGTAGCTCACGCTTTCCCTCGTCACTATATCTTGAAAGATGGTGATTTGCTCAAAGTTGACATGGTTTTGGGAGGTCCCATTGCTAAATCTGACCTGAATGTCTCAAAATTAAATTTCAACAATGTGGAGCAAATGAAAAAATACACTCAGAGCTATTCTGGTGGCCTAGCAGACTCTTGTTGGGCTTATGCTGTTGGTACACCGTCCGAAAAAGTGAAAAACTTGATGGATGTAACTAAAGAGGCCATGTATAAGGGGATTGAGCAGGCTGTTGTTGGAAATCGTATCGGTGATATCGGTGCGGCTATTCAAGAATACGCTGAAAGTCGTGGATACGGTGTAGTGCGAGATTTGGTTGGTCATGGTGTTGGCCCAACTATGCACGAAGAGCCAATGGTTCCCAACTATGGTATTGCAGGTCGTGGACTTCGTCTTCGTGAAGGTATGGTCTTGACCATTGAACCGATGATCAATACAGGTGACTGGGAAATCGATACAGATATGAAAACTGGCTGGGCGCATAAGACCATTGACGGTGGATTGTCATGTCAGTATGAACACCAATTTGTCATTACTAAAGATGGTCCGGTAATCTTGACTAGCCAAGGTGAAGAAGGGACTTATTAATAAAAAGTGAAAAGGCTACTGGAAGTTCATTTCTAAAGAATCTAGTAGATCTTTTCATATTAAATAAACGCATTGTATCAAGTTTTTAAGTGCCTGATATAATGCGTTTTTCTGGCTTTAAAATTCTTACCTCAATATATTGTACTTTATAATCATTTCAAAAAAATGAACTTTCTACACTGTTACACTTCAGGTAAAAAATATGTTTCAGATTTTCTGTTACAGAAATAGATATCATTATGAAATAATTATTTTATAATTACTACTATTTCTATAAAAACCACAAAGATATTGGCAAACTATCTGATAAAGAATTATTTCGTGTTACCAACAAGGCTGCGATGAAGGATTTATTGCCTATCGTGGTTATGACGTTTAATGAATCTTTAAAGATTGCTTTAGAGCCTTATCATCTGGATTTGTTTTTGCATATTTTGAACTCTGCTGAACGTGAAAGAAAGTTAAAACGAGAGGGTGTAGAGGAATTATATCTTCTTGATTTTAGTAGTCAATTTGATACTCTCACGACAGAAGATTTAAAGGATTACTTTGATGGAGAAATTATCATTGTTTCACGTTGTTATTGTAGATTCTAAAAGAAATCAATTCAGTACATTACCTCTTTTTTATTCTTTTTCAAAAGTAAAGCCTTCGCCAAGGATTTCGTGAGCTTCTGTAATAGTTATAAAGGCTTGAGGATCAATTCGATGAATCATTTCCTTCATTTTCACAATCTCATTTCTTCCGACAATACAGTAAATGATTTTTAAATCTTCTCGACTATAATAACCTTGACCTGAGATGAAAGTAACGCCTCTACCTAGGTCATCATTAATTGCCTTAGCAAGTTGGTCAGGACGTTTTGTGATAATCATAAAGCCTTTGCCGGCATATCCTCCTTCACCAATCAAATCAATGACACGCGAAACGATAAAATCAAATAAGAGCGTATAAGAAACCAATCTCAAATCCTTGAAGATTAGGAGAATGAGCATGAGAATACAAAAATCTAAGATAAAGAGCAGTTTCCCCATAGATATATGAGTGTATTTATTAAGAATACGAGCTAAAATATCAGTTCCCCCCTGTTGTACCTCCAGCATTAAAAATGATTCCAAGACCAATTCCCAATAGAATCCCAGCTATAAGGGCTGTGATCAGTAAATCACCTTGAAGATCAATATGAAGGGGAATACGCTCAAAAAAAGCCAACCAAGCGGACAAAGCTAAGGTTCCTAGTAAACTAGAATAGAGAGATTTTGCTCCAAAAATCTTCCAAGCTAGGAGGAAAAGGGGAATATTAATCAGCAGGTTCATGAGAGAAACAGGGATTTTAAAAAGATAAAAGGTGATGAGGGTAATACCTGTCGCCCCTCCTTCAAAGAGATGATGAGGAACTACAAAATAAGTTAGACCAAAAGCATAGATAGCAGCACCTAGTAAAATGGTTAAAATGGGATAAATTTTTTTTAATCATAGGGACCTCTTTTCTTATAAGTAGATTATATCAAATTTTTAAGGAAAATTTGAATGACTCCATTAGGATTTTTAATCTTTTTTTGATATAATTAAAAGTAAGAAAACCAATCTGAATCCTAAAATAGAAAGATTGATACTATGACAAAAATTAAGATTGTAACCGATTCATCTGTTACTATTGAACCTGAACTAGTAAAACAATTAGATATCACTGTTGTTCCTTTATCTGTAATGATTGATAATGTTGTTTATTCTGATGCGGATTTGAAAGAAGAAGGTCAATTTCTTCAGTTGATGCAAGAAAGTAAGAATCTTCCGAAAACAAGTCAGCCACCTGTAGGTGTCTTCGCTGAAGTTTTTGAAGACCTATGCAAGGATGGTAGCCAGATTCTTGCTATTCATATGTCCCATGCTCTTTCTGGTACTGTAGAAGCAGCGCGACAGGGTGCTAGTTTATCTACTGCCGACGTGACAGTTATTGATAGTTCCTTCACTGACCAAGCCCTGAAATTCCAGGTTGTTGAGGCTGCGAAGTTAGCACAAGAAGGAAAAGATATGGAGGTAATTTTATCTCATGTAGAAGAGGTTAAAAACCACACAGAACTCTATATTGGCGTTTCGACTTTGGAAAATCTTGTTAAAGGTGGACGAATTGGGCGTGTAACTGGATTGTTGAGCTCACTTCTCAATATACGTGTTGTCATGCAGATGAAAGACCATGAATTGCAGCCAATCGTTAAAGGTCGTGGAGCTAAAACTTTTAAAAAATGGTTAGATGAGTTGATAAAATCGCTCTCTGAACGTTCTGTAGCAGAGATTGGAATTTCATATTCTGGTAGTGCTGATTGGGCCAAAGAGATGAAAGAAAGCTTACAAGCTTATGTTGAAAAGCCAATTTCAGTTTTGGAAACGGGCTCTATTATTCAAACTCACACGGGTGAGAACGCTTGGGCTATTTTAGTTCGTTACAATTCCTAAAAACTCCTAAAAAAATAAAGAAAATGCGAATAAATAGCGTTTTTAACTTGACCTAAAAGGGATTTTAGGATATGATTATAATTGTTAATTAGAAATTAAATTGGAGGAATCATTAACATGGCAAACAAACAAGATTTGATCGCTAAAGTAGCAGAAGCTACAGAATTGACTAAGAAAGACTCAGCAGCAGCAGTTGAAGCTGTATTCTCAGCAGTAGCTGACTACCTTGCAGCTGGTGAAAAAGTTCAATTGATCGGTTTTGGTAACTTTGAAGTTCGTGAGCGTGCTGCACGTAAAGGTCGCAACCCACAAACTGGTAAAGAAATCACAATTGCAGCTTCTAAAGTACCAGCATTCAAAGCTGGTAAAGCTCTTAAAGACGCTGTTAAATAATCAACCTTTAAAAAAGCCTATTGTATCAAGTTTTCTAGCTTGAGCAGTAGGCTTTTTTGTGTATAGGGAGGCAAAAGGGCCAGAATCTGAATGAACTAGTACCGGAAAATCTTTCAAATACAGACTAATTCAAATTGCGTAGCAGAAATCATACAAATGAAATTGATTATAGTAAAATAGGATTAGAATTATTAAGAAAGTTGGTTCTTTATTGGAAACGATAGTATTTTCAATCTCCGTTTTTTTTAGCAGGGATCTTGTCCTTCTTTTCCCCTTGCATTTTTCCTCTGTTACCTGTTTATACTGGAATTTTGCTGGATGATCAGGAAAGCGCAAAAAGCTTTTCTTTGTTTGGGAGAAAGGTTGCCTGGTCAGGTCTGATTCGAACTCTTTGCTTTATCGCAGGCATTTCACTCATTTTCTTTATTCTAGGATTCGGTGCTGGTTACTTTGGTAATATTCTCTATGCCAATTGGTTTCGCTATACCATGGGAACGATTATCATCATTTTAGGCCTTCACCAGATGGAAATTTTTCATTTTAAGAAATTAGAGGTTCAAAAAAGCTTTACTTTTAAGAAATCAGAAGCCAATCGTTATTGGTCAGCCTTTTTACTCGGTATTACTTTTAGCTTTGGTTGGACGCCTTGTATTGGTCCAGTTTTAAGTTCTGTTTTAGCGCTTGCCGCTTCTGGAGGTAATGGTGCTTGGCAAGGTGCAATCTATACCTTGATTTACACTCTGGGGATGGCCATTCCTTTCTTGGTTTTGGCACTAGCTTCAGGCGTAGTTATGCCATATTTTAGTAAAATTAAACGTCATATGATGCTACTGAAGAAAATTGGTGGTTTCCTTATTATTTTAATGGGAATTTTATTACTATTAGGACAAGTAAATGTTCTAGCTGGAATTTTTGAATAAAGGAGAAAAAGATGAAAAAAGTAATGTTTGCTGGCTTAAGCCTCTTGTCATTAGTTGTATTGATAGCTTGTGGTGAGGAAGAGACTAAAAAGACTAAAGCACCAGAACAATCCCCAAAACAACAGCAACAAACGACTGTACAACAAATTGCTGTTGGGAAAGAGGCGCCAGATTTTACCTTGCAATCAATGGATGGCAAAGAAGTAAAGTTATCTGATTATAAGGGTAAAAAGGTTTATTTGAAGTTTTGGGCTTCATGGTGTGGTCCATGTAAAAAAAGTATGCCTGAGTTGATGGAATTAGCGGCGAAACCAGATCGTGATTTTGAAATTCTTACTGTTATTGCACCAGGAATTCAAGGTGAAAAACTGTTGAGCAATTCCCACAATGGTTCCAAGATCAAGGTTATAAGGATATCCCAGTTCTTTATGACACCAAAGCAACCACATTCCAAGCTTATCAAATTCGAAGATTCCTACAGAATACCTAATTGACAGTCAAGGAAAGATTGGAAAGATTCAATTTGGTGCTATCAGCAATGCGGATGCAGAAGTAGCCTTTAAAGAAATGAAATAGAATAGATAAAAATCTGATTACAAGAGTGTAGTCAGATTTTTTTAGAAAAACATTTTATAAATATTCACAAATGTCCTATATTTATGGTAAAATAGAATCATCATTTTATTTTGGAGTCAAAGATGAATATATTTAGAACAAAAAATGTTAGTTTAGATAAAACGGAGATGCACAGGCATTTGAAATTATGGGATTTGATTTTGCTGGGTATTGGAGCCATGGTAGGGACAGGTGTCTTTACAATCACAGGTACTGCAGCAGCAACTCTAGCGGGTCCAGCCCTAGTGATTTCAATCGTCATTTCTGCATTGTGTGTGGGATTATCAGCCCTCTTTTTTGCAGAATTTGCTTCGCGAGTACCCGCTACAGGTGGTGCCTACAGTTATCTCTATGCCATCTTAGGAGAATTCCCAGCCTGGTTGGCTGGTTGGTTAACCATGATGGAGTTCATGACAGCCATATCAGGTGTGGCTTCGGGTTGGGCAGCTTATTTTAAAGGCTTGCTTTCTCAATATGGGATAGCCCTTCCTCAGGCTTTAAATGGTACCTTTAATCCTCAAGCAGGGACATTTGTTGATTTATTGCCTATTCTTGTCTTGGTCTTGGTGACCTCACTTGTTTTACTCAATGCTAAAGCAGCATTACGTTTTAATTCTATTCTAGTTATTTTGAAATTTTCCGCTTTAGCTCTCTTTGTTTTAGTAGGAATCTGGCATATCAAGCTTGATAATTGGAGTAATTTTGCTCCCTATGGTTTTGGACAAATCTATGGTGCTAGTACTGGTATTATGGCTGGTGCGTCCTTGATGTTCTTTGGTTTTTTGGGGTTTGAATCCATCTCTATGGCTGTAGATGAGGTCAAGACTCCTCAAAAAAATATTCCTAGAGGGATTGTCTTATCGCTTTCTATCGTAACTATTCTTTATGCCTTGGTGACTCTTGTTTTGACTGGTGTGGTTCACTATAGTCACCTAAATGTCGACGATGCCGTTGCCTTTGCTCTTCGCAGCATTGGGATTAGTTGGGCAGCCAACTATGTGTCATTAGTGGCTATTTTGACCTTGATTACGGTTTGTATCTCGATGACCTATGCCCTATCGCGTATGATTTACAGTTTAGCGCGTGACGGCTTGATGCCTGCTACCTTTAAAGAACTAACCAAAACAAGCAAGGTACCAAAAAATGCTACTATCTTGACCGGTCTAGCTTCAGCAGTAGCAGCAGGAATGTTCCCTCTTGCTAGTATCGCAGCCTTCTTAAATATTTGTACCTTGGCCTACTTGATCATGCTGGCTTATGGTCTGATTCGTTTACGGAAAGAAAAAGGAATGCCCAAAGCTGGAGAATTTAAAACACCATTAGTACCCTTATTACCTATTTTATCAATCATCATTGTTTATCCTTATGTTGCAGTATAATATGGAAACCTGGATTGCTTTCCTAGTTGCATTGTTGATAGGAAGTATCATTTACTTTTCTTATGGCTATAAGCATTCTACCATAGAAGAATAAAGTGAGAATCTGTTGAGTTATTGAAACTCAGCAGATTTTTATATGTGAAAGAAATTTCAAATTTTTTCTAAAAATAGCTTGACAGATTAAATTTTTAGGAGTAGAATGTTTACCAGTTAATTAAATAGTTAAGGAGTTGTTTATGAAGAAACAAAGTTTATTTTAGTATTGTTAAGTGTCTTTCTTTTGTGTTTAGGGGCTTGTGGCCAAAAGGAAAGTCAGACTGGGAAAGGGATGAAAATTGTAACCAGTTTTTTATCCTGTCTATGCTATGGTCAAGGAAGTATCTGGTGACTTGAATGATGTTCGGATGATTCAGTCAAGTAGTGGAATTCACTCCTTTGAACCTTCGGCAATGATATCGCAGCCATCTATGATGCAGATGTCTTTGTTTACCATTCGCATACTCTTGAATCTTGGGCGGGAAGTCTGGACCCCAATCTTAAAAAATCTAAAGTGAAGGTTTTAGAGGCTTCTGAAGGAATGACCTTAGACCGAGTCCCAGGGCTAGAAGATGTGGAAGCAGGGGATGGAGTTGATGAAAAAACGCTCTATGACCCTCACACTTGGCTAGATCCTGAAAAAGCTGGCGAAGAAGCTCAGATTATCGCTGATAAACTTTCAGAGGTGGATAGTGAGCATAAAGAAACTTATCAAAAAAATGCGCAAGCCTTTATCAAAAAAGCTCAAGAATTGACTAAGAAATTCCAGCCTAAATTTGAAAAAGCGAGTCAGAAAACTTTTGTAACACAGCATACAGCCTTTTCTTATCTTGCTAAGAGATTTGGATTAAATCAACTTGGAATCGCTGGTATCTCTCCTGAACAAGAACCAAGTCCACGACAACTAACAGAAATTCAGGAATTTGTTAAAACTTATAAGGTTAAAACGATTTTTACAGAAAGTAATGCTTCTTCAAAAGTAGCTGAAACTCTTGTCAAATCAACAGGTGTGGGTCTTAAAACTCTGAATCCTTTAGAGGCAGACCCACAAAATGACAAGACTTATCTAGAAAATCTTGAAGAAAATATGAGTGTTCTAGCAGAAGAATTAAAGTGAGGAAAGAATGAAAATCAATAAAAAATATGTAGCAGGTTCAGTGGCAGTTCTTGCCCTAAGTGTTTGTTCCTATGAACTTGGTCGTTACCAAGCTGGTCAAGTTAAGAAAGATTCTAATCGAGTAGCTTATATAGATGGTGATCAGGCTGGTCAAAAGGCAGAAAATTTGACACCAGATGAAGTCAGTAAGAGAGAGGGAATCAACGCAGAACAAATTGTTATCAAGATTACGGATCAAGGTTAT
>CAKMPG010000159.1:0-3873 GCA_927911355.1 Streptococcus mitis
TAGTCCAGATGGCCGATAATCACGCATCATTGGCAATCTCAGCCGCATGAGGCGAACACGCTCAGAAATTTCTTGGAGAATACGAAGCATTTCATAGCGCTCATCTGCTCGTAAACTGGCAATTTCTTCGCTCAGTTTGACCACCTCACGGGGTTCAATATAGACGGTATTTCCACTAGCAGAAATATCATGAACGACACCTGCAATCTTATTGCGGTAGGTATTTTTGACTGGTAAAACCTGACGGCCATTTCTACTGGCTACGATCCCTTCCGTCAACATCTGCGCTTTTTGCTTGAGCAAGTCTTGCAAAACATCACGTACCTGACTCTCGCTATCATGGATTTTTCGACGGATTCGCGCCAATTCTTCACTGGCAAAATTTTCAATGAAACCTGCATCATTAAAGGCCTGAAGATTTCCTTGTAATTGTGGAAAATCGTGTAATTTCTCAAACCAAAGGGCTAATTCTTCCAAGCTGACATTTTCCAGATTAGCATAAAAACTTTGCAATTCTCTGCTGGAAAGAAGTACGCGCTTCAAGAGTAGGAACTCCTCGATATTGAGGTCCGCCCCCATCTCCAACCGCTTGCAGACTCCTGCAATTTCCTTGGTTGCGAGAATGGTAAAATGCGGTTGCTCGACAAAGAGAGCCTGCATTTCCTTCATCTCAGCAAAAGCCTGTTTGATTTTATCCGCTTTAGCAGTCGGAGCTAGCTGTCTCAATTGCTCCAAGCCCTGCTCGGTCAACAAATGGGGTTCAAACAAAGCCTTGACCTTATTGAACTCTAATGTTTCTAATATTTTCTTGTTCATCTTTATTTCCTTGTCTTTGAATGTCTAGGTGTGGTAGCTTTTTACATTCTGATAGATTCGAGTCAATCTGTAAACAAAGGGCTAGGAAAATTCCTGCCCTTTTTATCCGATTAAATTTGTCACCCAGATTTGTTTGAGCCAACTAGTGGTTACTGGTATGCTCTGGATGATGTGTTTTGCGACGATACTCTTTTCAAGAGGATTTTGTATAGCTGCCATGGGAATGGTCGCCAAGATGGTCAAGGCCATTTGCAAGACAAACAAGGTCACCAACATGGACAAGATACCTGCTGAAACTTGGAACAACTTACCACCCAGTTTTTTACTAGGAATCAAGTGTAAGAGGAGACCAAGCAAACGACCGATGCTATAGACAATCCCAAATACAAGCAAATAGCCGATCCCTGCGTAAAAGACCTTATCCAACTGAAAGAGTTGATCCGATGGGAAAAAGAAAGTTCCCTGACCTTCCTGCGGATTTGCATAAGGGACCAGCAAATGAAATTGCTCTCCAAGCCCCTTATAAAACTGGCCAGCCACAAAAGCCGAAGCCATGGCTGAAATCAGGTAATAAACCTGTAAGAGCAGGCCTCTCCGATAGCCGATATAAAATCCCCAAGCCAAGACCAATAGAAGAAGGAGTGAAATCATAAGGAATCCTCAATCTTGCTCTGTTCTTGCTTGCAAGTCACAAGCTTGTGGCGCAATTCTTCTAATTCTTGCTCCTTATCATCAAATTCAATCTCACGGCTGAGCTGAGTTGATAAACAGTTGACTGCCAACAAAAAGAGCGATTGTTTCATCGTCTGCACTAGGCATTTGTTCTTTAATTGCTTGGTATTTTTCTGTCGCAACCTTGGCGATTTCCTCCATAAAAAGGTTATCATGCTCGGTTGTCAAGGTTAATGATTTTTTCCCGAATGTAAATTTGAATCGATTTAGATTTGCCATAAAATTCACCTCACGATATTATACCAAAATTCGCTAACTTTGTCAGTTTTTACAAATTTGCCTGCTTTTATGGTACAATAGAAACTATGGCAAGTATAACACTCACACCAAGCGAAAAGGAGATTCAGGCTTTTCTTGAACACTATCAAACCAGTCTGGCTCCCAGTAAAAACCCCTATATTCGCTATTTTTTGAAACTGCCTCAAGCAACCGTTTCTATCTATACTTCTGGAAAGGTCTTACTTCAGGGTGAAGGGGCTGAGAAATACGCTAGTTTCTTTGGCTATCAAGTTGTAGAGCAAACCAGCGGACAAAATCTACCTTTGATTGGGACAGATGAGGTGGGAAATGGTTCCTACTTTGGTGGACTTGCAGTTGTGGCTTCTTTTGTCACACCTGACCAGCATGACTTCTTGCGAAAACTCGGTGTGGGAGATTCTAAGACTCTGACGGACCAAAAAATTCGTCAGCTTGCTCCTATTCTCAAGGAAAAAATCCAGCATCAGGCACTGCTTCTCTCACCAAGCAAGTACAACGAAGTCATTGGAGACCGCTACAATGCTGTTTCGGTTAAGGTTGCCCTCCATAATCAGGCTATCTATCTCCTCCTTCAAAAAGGGCTTCAGCCTGAGAAAATTGTGATTGATGCCTTTACCAGTGCTAAAAATTATGACAAGTACTTGGCACAAGAGGCCAATCGTTTCAGCAATCCTATCAGCTTAGAAGAAAAGGCTGAGGGAAAATACTTGGCTGTCGCAGTTTCTTCCATCATTGCGCGTGATCTCTTTCTAGAAAATCTTGAAAATCTAGGACGAGAGCTGGGCTATCAACTTCCAAGTGGAGCTGGAACGGCTTCTGATAAGGTGGCTAGCCAGATTTTGCAAGCCTATGGTATGCAGGGACTCAACTTCTGCGCCAAATTGCACTTTAAAAATACTGAAAAAGCGAAAAAACGCTTAGAAAGGTAAGTTATGAATTCATTTAAAAATTTCTTAAAAGAGTGGGGATTGTTCCTCCTAATTCTGTCATTACTAGCTTTAAGTCGTATCTTTTTTTGGAGCAATGTTCGCGTAGAAGGGCATTCCATGGATCCTACCCTAGCGGATGGCGAAATCCTCTTTGTTGTCAAACACCTCCCTATTGACCGATTTGATATCGTGGTGGCCCATGAGGAAGATGGCAATAAGGACATCGTCAAGCGCGTGATCGGAATGCCTGGCGACACCATCCGTTACGAAAACGATAAACTTTACATCAATGATAAAGAGACGAACGAACCTTACCTAGCAGACTACATCAAACGTTTCAAGGATGACAAACTCCAAAGCACCTACTCAGGCAAGGGATTTGAAGGAAATAAAGGAACTTTCTTTAGAAGTATCGCTCAAAAAGCTCAAGCCTTCACAGTTGATGTCAACTACAACACCAACTTTAGCTTTACTGTTCCAGAAGGAGAATACCTTCTCCTCGGAGATGACCGCCTGGTTTCTAGCGACAGCCGCCACGTAGGTACCTTCAAAGCAAAAGATATCACAGGGGAAGCTAAATTCCGCTTCTGGCCAATCACCCGTATCGGAACATTTTAAGAGACCTAAGAGGCCGAGAATCAACAATCTCAGCCTCTTCTTCTATCGTGAGAAGTAATCGTTTATTGACTATAATAACCCCCCAACTCTCACCTATTCATGCAAAGGAATTTTATGGAAGTTTATTTTTCAGGAACCATTGAACGGATTATTTTTGAAAATCCCAGCAATTTTTATCGCATCCTTCTCCTAGAAATCGACGATACGGACGCAGAGGATTTTGATGATTTGAAATCATTGTTACGGGTACCATGGCTGACGTGATTGAGGGAGAAGACTATACTTTTTGGGGGCAAATTGTCCAGCACTCCAAGTATGGGGAGCAACTGCAAATCAGCCGTTATGAACGCGCAAAACCAACTAGTAAAGGGCTGGTTAAGATACTTTTCAAGTAGCCATTTCAAGGGAATTGGTCTCAAGACAGCTCAGAAAATTGTGGATACCTATGGCGACAATACCATTGACGAAATTCTGCAATACCCGGAAAAGCTAGAAAGTATCTCCGGACTCTCTGCCAAAA
>CAKMPG010000160.1:0-2521 GCA_927911355.1 Streptococcus mitis
TCTAAATTTTTGTCTAATAGTTTTAGAAGTATGTAAGGAGATTATTTATGGAAAATCTATACCCATTTGGAGCTACATTTAAGTACCTGCGTGAAGCACGAGGGCTCAGCCTAAAGGAAGCTGCCTCAGATATTGTATCACCACAGTTCCTAAGTCAATTTGAAAAAGGAGACAAAGGAATATCAACTTGAAAACTTTGCTAAATTGTTAATTGTCATAGGAGCTTTAGAAAATTTCAAAGCTGATAATATGAAGGAACTAGTAAATTTATATGATGATACAAAATATAAAGAATTACAGTTGAATTATCAGAAAGAAATGCTACAGTTACAAAGGGAACAATATATTGATACTAAGAAAATGCTTCAAGCATTAAGATACAACAATTATGTTCAAACTTTACAATTACAGCAGTTAGATGGAATTCGTAGAAATACAGAAGAAGCAGTTGATTACTTGAGAAATTTACGTGTTCAAGAAAATCATTATCACACGCATAACCATTACCATCAAAATAATATTTATTAATTTATATAGGTGAAATTAAAATTAGAAATAGTATGAAGAAAATTATAAAAATAATTACCTGTTTGGGTTTGTTTTTCGGCTTATTTTCACTAGTGGATTCAGCACAAGCCGATAGTACTGACTACAATCAACTATTGCCACAAATTGCTGAGAAGTGGGAGAGTAAAGAGTTATCGGACAAAGCTAGATACCAAATAGGTTATGCACTGGTCGATATTGATAAAAATGGAACCGATGAGTTATTAATTGGTCGTTCTTATGATAGAAATTGGAGTTTGTATGCAGTTTATTATTTAAATGAACATACACCAACAAAATTAATCGAGAGTACTTCAGAGGTGCAAAGTATAGGTCGAACATCTATTGGACTTTTTGCTGATGGAAGTGTTGCTATCAGTGAATGGACTTCGGGTTCTGGACAAGGAGTAACAAAACTTTATCAACTCTCAAAAGAGAACAAAGAAGCGGAGCTTGTTCAAAAAGTTGAATTTGATATGAAGGAAAAAGACGGATTTGGTATTGATTTTTCTGGGAAGTCAAAAATAGACACCTCAACTATTGAATATACTTCTCTAAATCTCCCAATCATCGGAGATAATATGGATCCTAATCCTCCCATGCCCAAGTCCCTTGTAGATGCTAAATTGGAGATGAAATTCCTTTGCCATCTGAGTTAGTAGGTATTTGGATTAATAAAGAGCCAAATAATGGTACTAAATCTGGTAAAGCTTCATCACTTATTTTAGGAGAGGACGGAAGCTACACTGGAACCTTTAAAGATGGAGATATTAGAGGGAAGGTATCTCGTCTTAAAAAAGTGAGTGAGAATGGATTTATTGTCTTAACAGAAAATCAAGAGAATGATTTTTTCTCTTTAATTGTTGGTTTAGGTGGAGGTTTGCCTCCTGGTCACCGACTCGAACATGGTATGGTGCTAGAAGGTCGAACTTTATATAATGTATTGTGGGTAGTAAAAGAAGGGGAGGAAGACTATTCTAAACCTTCCAAGCTAGTAACTTTTGTAAATCCAACTTATGGTCCTAAGAAAATAGAGAAAAAAGTAGATCAAGAAGTAGCGAAACAAGGCGATACAGTGGCAGAATCAACTCAAGACAGTAGCGAGGAGACAAATCCAGAACACAAACTATTTGAAAACATTCCAGTATTTGGACTAGTTGTAGGAGCTGGATTTGTCCTTGTTTTAATCCTATCTATATTTTGGTTTAAAAAATAAGATTTTATAAAATCCTTTTGATTTACTATTAGAGAAAAAACCTCGAGAACTAGAGTTCAAAGCTAGTTCTTGAGGTTTTTAGCTTATTGGATTTAGAGATATTCTCACACTCAATGAAAATTCAAAGAGCATCAACTATCAAACTGAACTTCTTCTAGAAGATAGTCGATAAAGCGTTCGCCCATCTTAGATAGGCTGGTTTTCTCATGCTGGATATAGACCAGCTCAATTGGGTCATCAATATCCAGTGGGATAGAAACGATATTGTCTCCGTTGAGGTTGCTGTTCAAATCCCTGTCGCAATGGTATAACCGTCCAAACCAATCAAGAGGTTAAAGAGAGTGGCGCGGTCGCTGACTACGATAGATTTTTTGTGGTATTCCTGCGAGAGAATCTCTTCTGAAAAGTAGAAGGAGTTGTGAGTTCCTTGATCATAGCTGAGGTAAGGGAAGTTTTCTAAATCAGATAGTTTGACCTTATCTTTCTTTGCCAGAGGATTGGTCTTGCTGACAAAGATATGCGGTTGGGCGGTAAAGAGATGATGAGCCAGGAGGTGGTTGTCATCCAGCATTTTCGTTAAAACATCACGGTTGTAGCTGTTAAAAAATAGGACACCGACCTCACTACGGAAGTTCTTGACGTCGTCGATAATCTCCCAAGTACGAGTTTCACGAAGGAAGAGCTCGTATTTTTCCATATCACTTTTCTTGAGTAGAGAAACAAAGGCATTGACTACAAAGGCATAGTGCTGAGACGAAA
>CAKMPG010000161.1:0-3352 GCA_927911355.1 Streptococcus mitis
TTTTTTATAGGTTTGTTCTGTATCTGCAAAATACTGCATATCAGAAAATGATTTACCATTCTGTAAATCTTCTGTAAAGTATTGCGCTAACTCTCTTTCAAAGGCTTCATACTGATTCATCAATTTTTGGTAATCATCAAAAAAACACTGGTGTATCTTTTTCAATATAATCAAATATAGTCCATGTTTTATCGTAACATAAAGATAAAAACTTTCGACTATCTGAATGTACTTGTTTTTGATGAAAACTTGACAAAATCTCTTCCAAGTATGATTTTAAAATTGGTGATAAGATCTTTGAAATTTGCTTTTCTAAAGCTGACTGCCCTCGTAGATAGTCCTTTTCCCTCAAAAGTATATCACTTGCTGGAAAGATAGTGAGTTCTGTTTGATTTTCTTTTGATAATTGTGTTTCTACTTCAAAAGTCCGAATTCCATCTACTTCATCACCAAAAAACTCGATTCGGAAAGGTTCTAACTGAGACATCTCAAAAATATCTAAAATATCTCCTCGAATACTAAACTCACCTTGAGTTTGTACTTGCGTAACTTTGCGATAACCTATTTCCTTTAACTGATGGATAAACGTGTGTTGATCATATTCTTCACCAACTGTTATTTTTACAATACTATCTTTGAATATATTGGGAGACGGTAAAATCAATCGACTTGCTGCGATATTACAAACTAAAATCCCTTTCTTAGATGAATCAGTCAAAAAACGCAAGGCTTCAACCCGTGAAATGATTTTTTCTTGTGAAGACATCAAAAACTCGACCATAGGGGAGTCATCTACTAAAAATGGATAGACAAGTTCCTCACCCAAGACAGATATAAGATCACTAACAAGTCCTTCTGCTTCTCCATAAGTTGACGTCAATAACACAATCTTATCTTCCTGTCTCAAACTACTAGCAATTGCTAAAGCTTTTGTAGAAGTTGACAAGCCTAACATTAATTGTCTTTTCTTATCTGTCAGATTTCGATGCCATTTTTTTTATCTGATTATTTTCTGAGAATAAATCTAATAAGGTTAACATTTATCCGTTATACCTCTGCATTGTTTTCTCAAAATTTTTCTCTTGTAAATAGTAGTTTACAGAATCGTCAACTTTGTCAATAGACTGTAAAATACCAATATAATCATCCTTGTCAAAGGTACTCAAAACATGGTTAACAACTGACATTCCATTTTTAGGTCTTCCGATTCCAATCTTAACACGATTAAAGGTTTGGGTTCCAATATGTTGAATAATAGACTTGATACCATTATGACCACCTGCGGATCCCTTTGCTCTTAAACGAATCTTTCCAACTTCCATGTCAAGATCATCATAAATGATGAGTAAATCTTCAATATCCAAACCATAGTAAGTCAATAAAGCATGAACCGCTTTTCCACTTTCATTCATAAATGTCGTTGGTTTGACAAGATAAATTTTTTCTCCATTTAGGAAAAAGGATGCTAGGTCAGCTTGAAATATCTTATCGTGTGTAAAAGTGACATTCTGTTTCTTCGCTAGTTGGTCAATCAACATAAAGCCAACATTGTGTTTTGTTTCAAAATATTTATCTCCTGGATTTCCCAAGCCTACAAGTAATTTGGTCATTTATTTTTCCTTTCAAAAGCCAAAAGGGTTGGAATTTTTTTCCAACCTAATTGACACTATTCATTAATTTTTTTAGACATTAAAGCGGAATTCCATGATATCGCCGTCTTGAACGATATATTCTTTTCCTTCTTCACGCAAGCGTCCAGCTTCTTTTACAGCCTTTTCAGATCCGTATTTCACTAGATCCTCATATGACATAGTTACTGCACGAATAAATCCTTTTTCAAAGTCTGAGTGGATAATACCAGCTGCTTGAGGAGCCTTCATACCACGTTTGAAGGTCCAAGCGCGAACTTCTTTTTCGCCAGCTGTGAAGTAAGTTCCCAGTCCAAGCAAGTGGTAAGCTGCACGAGTCAACTTGTCAACGCCTGATTCTGTCAACCCAAGTGCTTCAAGAAACTCTTGCTTGTCTTCTTCGTCTAACTCAGAAATTTCTTCCTCAGCACGCGCAGAAATAACGACTACTTCAGCATTTTCTGTCGCTGCGAATTCACGAATTTGTTTAACATAGTCGATAGAGTCAGGTTCTGAAACCACATCCTCGTCCACATTAGCAACATAGAGCACTGGTTTAGTCGTTAACAGGAAGAGACCTTTGACAACCTTTTGTTCCTCATCTGTAAATTCAATAGTTCGAGCTGATTTTCCATCTTCAAGAACAGGTTTAATCTTTTGAAGAACATTAAATTCTGCTACTGATTCTTTATCTTTTTGCGTACGTGCCATCTTTTCTACACGCATATAGCGCTTATTAACTGATTCTAAGTCAGCAAGAATCAATTCCAAGTTAATGGTATCAATATCCGCAAGTGGATCCACAAAGGCATCTTCACGTCCTTGCTCGCGCATGACATTTTCATCATCAAAAGCACGAACTACATGAACAATCGCATCTACTTCACGGATATTGGCCAAGAATTTATTTCCTAGTCCTTCTCCTTTTGAAGCTCCTTTTACAATCCCTGCGATATCTGTAAATTCAAAAGTTGTTGGAACTGTCTTTTTTAGGAGTAATCATTTCAGTTAGTTTTTGGAGGCGTTCATCTGGAACTTCTACCATTCCAACATTTGGATCAATCGTCGCAAATGGGTAATTTGCTGCCTCTGCTCCTGCTTTTGTAATTGCATTAAATAGTGTTGATTTACCAACGTTTGGCAAACCAACGATACCTGCTGTTAAAGCCATATTTTCTCATTCTCCGTTTTCATTTCAATCCCTAATATTATAACACAAAAAGGGAAAACTTGCTAACCCTCTAACTGAGGGGTTTCAGTCAATAATTTTATTCATTTTTCGATCAAATCATAGCGCCCCATCATGACAACATGGTCACAATTGCTACATTTAATTTTGTATATCTGCTCCTACACGTGTAATTTCCCAACGATTGGCCTTTTTACCTGTTGACTTGATGGTGCAAGCATGTGGTTTTTCATTTCAACAAAATTTCCAACTTGATACATACTACTCTCCTTTTCTTTTTCGATTATATCATAAAAGAGGCGAGCCAGGCTCAACCTCTTCACTTAATTTGTACGAACTGGTGTAATGAGCTGCATGAAGTCCTCATCAGTGTCCGCTGGCACAAGAGTAAATGGACGAACAGCTGAGATAAAACTAATGGTCACTTTTTCGCTATTTAAAGCTTTTAAGAGAAATCAATCAAGTAAGTTGGGTTGAAACTAATGGTCAAATTCTTCAACCAGTAACCTGATCAGTATCGATTTCTTCGTTTACT
>CAKMPG010000162.1:0-9267 GCA_927911355.1 Streptococcus mitis
GATGAAGAAGTTAAATTGGTTGGGGTTGAAGCTGCTGGTCACGGACTTGATACAGACAAGCACGCAGCTACTATGACAAAAGGTAGTATCGGAATTGTCGACGGCATGAAGACTTTATGCAGTCTTTAAGGAAGATGGAGAGCTAGCTCCAGTTTACTCTATCTCAGCTGGTTTGGACTATCCAGGTGTTGGCCCAGAACATGCCTACTTTAAAGACTCAGGTCGCGTGGAATATGTCGCTGCGACGGATGAAGAAGCTGTTCAAGCCCTGCTCCTTCTCAGCAAGACTGAAGGGATTATCCCAGCGATTGAAAGTTCGCACGCTATCGCAGAAGCAGTTAAACGTGCACCGCAACTAAGTAAAGACGACATTATCATCATCAATGTCTCTGGTCGTGGAGACAAGGATGTAGCTGCGATTGCAGACTACCTAGAAGCTAAAAAATAAAAGATGGAAAATTATAGTCCTTTCTCTCACAGAGAGCTTGTGGTTGCTGGAAACAAGCAGAGAAAGCTGTAAGGTTGGGTCCATCTGAAACGAGAGAAAAAAACATAATTCTCAAGGGAGTGCCCTTTATCGCACAACCTGTTACAGGAGGTTTCTGAGACAGGAATGAGAGATAGGAGAAATCCTATAATTGAGGTGGCACCGCGAATTTCGTCCTCACGCAAGTTATTTTGCGTGGGGATTTTTATATATTTATTATAGGTCCAGTTATTCAGTTTTAAATTATTTTTAATCATTAAACAGACTGCTACAAAAAATTTGCGAACGAAGTGAGTTTCTAAAAGATGTTTCCCGCCATAGTGGTATCCTAGAGAAGCAAAGATGCTTCTCTAGGACGGAATTTTGAGAGTAAAATAGTTCGGGGAACTATTTTAGCCTGAGCCTAGAAATGAATGAGCGAGGAGCTCAAAAATTAGGTCTTTCATTTCATGGTTTTCTAAAATCATCCACTGGATAATTTCACCTCCCGTCCGCACTATTTAAGGGAAATAGAAAAAATAATAAATTAACACTAAAAGTCTATAAAGAAAAGAATCGAAAGGGAAATTACAATGGAACGAATCATTCATGGAGATGTCTTATCACCAATCTTGGCTTATATGCGCCTAAAGGGGCAACACAAGGTTATCTTAGAAAGTATTCCGAGAGACAAGGAAACAGCTCGTTTTTCTATCCTAGCCTATAATCCAGTTTTTGAGATTAAGTTTGAAAATGGAGTCCTTTATCAAAATGGTCAAGTGATTGATCGTGATCCTTTGGATTTCCTTTATGAAGTGACTCATAAGAGCCAGCACCATTCAGATCTACCTTTGGTGGGGGAGCTATTGGCTTTGTTGGTTACGATATGATTTCGCTTTATGAAGAAATTGGTCAAATCCCTGAGGATACAATTGGGACGCCAGACATGCATTTCTTTGTCTATGAGAGTTACATGGTCTTTGACCACAGAAGGAAAAAATTCATGTCATCGAGGAGGCTCTCTATAGTGAGCGCAGTCAAGAAGCCTTGGAAGAAGCCTTGAACCAAGTGCTTGAGGAATTACGCATTCCTGCTCCAAATGAATTTGAAGACTTGGATCTATCTCCGTTAGACTTCAAACCGCATATCGCTCCTCAGAAGTTTGAGGAAATGGTGGAAATAGCTCGTGACTTGATTCGTAACGGGGATATGTTCCAATGTGTACTCAGTCAGCGTTTCTCAGCAGAAGTTACTGGAAATCCATTTGACTTCTACAGAAATCTCCGCGTGACTAATCCTTCTAATTACCTTTATTTCTATGATTTTGAGGATTATCAAATCATTGGAGCAAGTCCTGAAAGTTTGGTTTCCGTCAAAAATGGCATCGTGACAACCAATCCGATTGCAGGGACACGACCAAGAGGAGCTACGGAAGAAGATGACAAGGCTTTGGCGACAGACCTGCTTTCTGATGAAAAGGAAACAGCAGAGCATCGAATGTTAGTAGACTTGGGACGCAATGATATTGGGCGTATTTCTGAAACAGCCAGTGTTCAAGTTACCAAGTATATGGAAGTGGAGCTCTTCCGCTACGTCATGCATTTGACCAGTGTGGTCAAGGGGCGTTTGTTTCCAGAACTCACTGCTATGGATGCCTTGAAAGCAACGCTTCCTGCTGGAACCGTTTCTGGAGCACCAAAGATTCGAGCTATGAGACGTATCTATGAACTGGAAACAGAAAAACGGGGCGTATACGCAGGAGCAATCGGCTACTTGTCTGCAACGGGTGATATGGATTTCGCCATTGCCATCCGAACCATGATTCTCAAAAATCAAACAGCCTATGTTCAGGCTGGGGCAGGGATTGTCTACGACTCCATCGCCCAAAACGAATACCAAGAAACCATTAACAAGGCTAAATCTATGACTAGAATTGGAGAACTAAGACCATGATTTTATTGATTGACAACTATGATTCTTTTACCTATAACTTGGCCCAATACATTGGGAATTTTGCAGAAGTTCAGGTCTTGAGAAATGATGATCCTAAGCTGTATGAAGAAGCTGAAAAAGCAGACGGTCTGGTCTTTTCTCCTGGTCCTGGTTGGCCAGTTGATGCTGGAAAGATGGAAGATATGATTCGTGACTTTGCTGGCAAAAAGCCGTTCTTGGGATTGTCTGGGTCATCAAGCCATTGCAGAAGTCTTTGGTGGTAAACTAGGCTTGGCTCCAAAAGTCATGCATGGGAAACAGAGTAATATCAGCTTTGAAGCGCCATCTGTTTTGTATCAAGGTATCGAGGACGGCCGTGCGGTCATGCGTTACCACAGTATTTTGATTGAAGAAATGCCAGAAGACTTTGAAGTGACAGCTCGTTCGACTGATGACCAAGCCATCATGGGAATTCAACATAAAAACCTACCGATTTATGGCTTCCAGTACCATCCAGAGAGTATCGGAACGCCAGATGGCTTGTCTTCTATTCGGAATTTTATCGAGAAGGTTGTAAAGTGAGGAAACTAGGATGAAAGAGATTATTGAAAAATTAGCAAAATTTGAAAATTTATCAGGTGTAGAAATGACGGATGTCATTGAGCGTATCGTAACTGGGCGTGTAACTGAAGCACAGATTGCTTCTCTTCTCTTGGCTCTTAAGATGAAGGGAGAAACACCTGAAGAACGAACAGCTATTGCCCAAGTCATGAGAGGCCATGCCCAACACATTCCAACTGAAATTCATGATGCCATGGACAATTGTGGTACAGGTGGAGATAAGTCTTTCAGCTTTAACATTTCCACAACTGCAGCCTTTGTCTTGGCTGGTGGCGGTGTTCACATGGCCAAACACGGTAACCGCTCGATTTCTTCTAAATCTGGTTCTGCAGATGTCCTAGAAGCCTTGGGCATCAACCTAGACCTCAAACCAGCTGAACTAGGTAAGGTCTTTGATAAAACTGGAATCGTCTTTCTCTTTGCTAAAAATATGCACCCAGCAATGAAATACATCATGCCAGCTCGTTTGGAATTGGGAATTCCAACCATTATGAACTTGACTGGTCCTCTGATTCACCCAATGGCTTTGGAAACACAGCTTCTTGGAATTAGTCGTCCAGAACTGCTAGAAAGTACAGCTCAGGTTTTGAAAAATATGGGTCGCAAGCGTGCCATCGTGGTTGCTGGGCCAGAAGGACTGGATGAAGCTGGTTTGAACGGAACAACCAAGATTGCTCTTCTTGAAAATGGCGAAATCACCTTGTCAAGCTTTACTCCAGAGGATTTGGGAATGGAAGGCTATGCTATCGAAGATATTCGTGGAGGAAATGCTCAGGAAAATGCAGAAATTTTGCTCAGCGTTCTTAAAAACGAACCAAGTCCATTCTTGGAAACTACAGTTCTAAATGCTGGTCTTGGTTTTTATGCTAATGGTAAGGTTGATAGCATCAAGGATGGAGTTGCCTTAGCTCGTCAAGTGATTGCTAGTGGCAAGGCCCTTGAAAAACTCAGACTGTTACAGGAGTACCAAAAATGAGTCAGGAATTTTTTAGCACGAATTTTGGAGCAGAAGGCGCGTGAGGTTGAGCAGATGGAACTGGATGAAGTCCAACCCTTGCGCCAGACCTATCGCTTGGCAGAATTTTTGAAGAATCACCAAGATCGTTTACAGGTAATCGCTGAGGTCAAGAAGGCTAGCCCTAGTCTGGGAGATATCAATCTTGATGTGGATATTGTGCAACAGGCCCAGACTTATGAAGAAAACGGATCAGTGATGATTTCTGTTCTGACAGATGAAGTTTTCTTTAAAGGACATTTGGATTATCTACGGGAGATTTCCAGTCAGGTGCAGATTCCTACGCTCAACAAGGACTTTATCATCGATGAAAAGCAAATCATCCGCGCTCGCAATGCCGGTGCGACAGTCATCTTGCTCATCGTGGCTGCCTTGTCAGAAGAACGTATTAAGGAACTGTATGACTATGCGACAGAGCTTGGTCTGGAAGTCTTGGTGGAGACCCACAATCTAGCTGAACTAGAAGTGGCTCACAGACTTGGTGCCCAGATTATCGGGGTCAATAACCGCAACTTGACTACCTTTGAGGTCGACTTGCAGACCAGTGTAGATTTGGCCCAGCACTTTGAGGAAGGTCGTTATTACATTTCTGAATCTGCCATTTTCACAGGGCAGGATGCGGAACGAGTAGCACCATCCTTTAACGGAATTTTAGTTGGGACAGCTCTTATGCAGGCAGAAGATGTGGCCCAGAGAATCAAGGAGTTGCAGATTGACAAAGGTTAAAATTTGTGGATTATTGACCAAAGAAGCGGTGGAAACAGCCGTTTCAGCAGGAGCCGACTACATCGGTTTTGTCTTCGCACCTAGTAAGAGACAGGTGACCTTGGATCAGGCTGCTGAGTTGGCAAAGCTCATTCATGCGGATGTCAAAAAGGTTGGTGTATTTGTTTCACCAAGTCGAGCAGAACTGCTAGAAGCGATTGAAAAAGTTGGCCTAGACTTGGTTCAAGTTCACGGTCAGGTGGCAGATGATTTATTTGAGAATTTGCCTTGTGCCAGTATTCAGGCTGTGCGGGTGGATGGAGAGGGTCATGTGCCCAATTCTCAGGCAGACTATCTACTCTTTGATGCTCCTGTGGCTGGGAGTGGCCAGACCTTTGACTGGGCTCAACTGGATACGATTGGACTAACTCAGCCTTTCTTTATCGCAGGTGGGCTTAAGGAAGACAATGTCGTAAAAGCAATTCAACATTTTACTCCCTATGCAGTCGATGTATCGAGCGGAGTGGAGACAGACGGACAAAAAGATCATGAAAAGATTAGAAGATTTATAGAGAGGGTAAAGAATGGCATATCAAGAACCAAATAAAGATGGATTTTACGGAAAATTCGGTGGACGTTTTGTCCCAGAAACATTGATGACAGCAGTTTTGGAGTTGGAGAAGGCCTACCGTGAAAGTCAGGCAGACCCAAGTTTCCAAGAGGAATTAAACCAACTCTTACGCCAGTATGTGGGGCGTGAAACTCCTCTTTACTACGCAAAAAACTTGACCCAGCATATTGGCGGAGCCAAGATTTATCTCAAACGGGAAGACCTTAACCATACAGGGGCCCACAAGATTAACAATGCCTTGGGACAAGTTCTTCTGGCTAAACGCATGGGTAAAAAGAAAATTATCGCTGAAACAGGTGCTGGTCAGCACGGTGTGGCAACTGCAACTGCTGCAGCCCTCTTTAACATGGAATGTACTATCTACATGGGTGAGGAAGATGTCAAACGCCAAGCCCTCAATGTGTTCCGTATGGAGCTTTTGGGAGCCAAGGTTGAGGCAGTGACAGACGGTTCGCGCGTGCTCAAGGATGCGGTCAATGCAGCTCTTCGTTCATGGGTGGCAAATATCGACGACACCCACTATATTCTTGGTTCTGCCTTGGGGCCTCATCCTTTCCCAGAAATCGTTCGTGACTTCCAAAGCGTTATTGGTCGAGAAGCTAAACAACAGTACCGTGACTTGACAGGACAAGATCTGCCAGATGCTTTAGTAGCCTGTGTTGGTGGTGGTTCTAATGCTATCGGGCTCTTCCATCCATTTGTAGAAGATGAGTCAGTAGCCATGTATGGAGCTGAAGCGGCTGGACTTGGTGTGGATACGGAGCACCATGCAGCTACCTTGACTAAGGGTCGTCCTGGTGTTCTTCACGGTTCTCTCATGGATGTGCTCCAAGATGCCCATGGTCAAATTCTTGAAGCCTTCTCTATTTCAGCAGGCTTGGACTATCCTGGTATCGGTCCAGAACATTCTCACTACCACGATATTAAACGTGCCAGCTATGTCCCTGTGACAGACGAAGAAGCCTTGGAGGGATTCCAACTCTTGTCTCGCGTGGAAGGGATTATCCCAGCCTTGGAATCTAGCCATGCTATCGCCTTTGCGGTGAAATTGGCCAAAGAACTCGGTCCAGACAAGTCCATGATTGTCTGTCTATCAGGTCGTGGTGACAAGGATGTGGTTCAAGTCAAAGACCGCTTGGAAGCAGACGCAGCAAAGAAGGGAGAAGCTCATGCCTAAGACACTAACAGAAAAATTAAATGCTATAAAAGCAACTGGAAAAGGAATTTTCGTTCCCTATATCATGGCAGGAGACCACGAGAAAGGTTTGGATGGACTCGTTGAAACAATCCACTTTTTAGAAGATTTGGGTGTTTCGGCTATTGAAGTGGGCATTCCCTTTTCAGACCCTGTTGCAGATGGACCTGTTATCGAAGAAGCTGGCTTGCGCAGTTTAGCCCACGGGACTTCTACCCAGGCTTTGGTTGAAACCTTGAAAACCATTGAAACAGAGGTTCCGCTGGTCATCATGACCTACTTCAACCCCCTCTTTCAGTACGGTGTGGAGAACTTTGTCAAAGATTTGGCAGATACAGCGGTTAAGGGCTTGATTATTCCAGACCTGCCTCATGAACATGCTAACTTTGTAGAACCATTTCTGGTGGGGACAGATATCGCCTTGATTCCTTTAGTAAGCTTGACCACAGGGATTGAGCGCCAGAAAGAGTTGATTGAAGGGGCAGAAGGATTCGTCTATGCGGTTGCCATCAATGGGGTGACAGGGAAATCTGGCAATTACCGTGCAGACTTGGATAAGCACTTGGCGCAATTGCATCAAGTAGCTGACATCCCAGTCTTGACAGGTTTTGGTGTGTCTAGTCAAGCCGATGTAGAACGTTTCAATGCGGTATCCGATGGCGTGATTGTCGGTTCGAAAATTGTAAAAGCTCTCCACCAAGGAGAGCCGATTCAGGACTTTATCAGACAAGCAGTAGCTTACCAAAAATAATCACACAAGTAGCAAGTAAGAGGAAAGGCACAAAAGGAAGTCTTTCCTTTTTCTTTTGTAGGAGAAAGGCTAGAATTCCCATCGCAGAAGCAGACTGAATCAAGATCAGTAACTCCGTTACACTAAAGACGAGAGCGCAAGAAGCTAAAAAGAGGAAATCCCCTGCGCCCATGCGAATATTGATAAAATGAGCCACAATTCCAAGGACAAGGAAGAGGACCATGACTAGATTCCAGCCAGAGAAAGCCATGAGGATTAGGTGAAAAGTCAGCCAGACTAGTAAGGGATATTCCTGATGGCGAAAGTCGTAGATGCCCAAGGTCAAACCAGCGGTGATTAGGACGACTTGCCCCAAGGAAAGCAATTCCCAAGACCAAGCCAGAAAGAGGAGTCCTAAGCCCAGTTCAAAGAGGGCATACCAGATAGGATAAGTAGCCTTGCAGTAGCGACAGCGAAAGCGACCAATTACTTGAGAGATAATCGGAATCAAATCCAAGGGGCGCAAGCGAGTCTGACAGGCATCGCAGTGGCTAGCTGGTAGGATAATGGATTGCTCAGGAAAACGGTCAATGACCAAACCAAGAAAGGAAGCGAGAATGCTCCCGACAAGAAAAAAATAAATATCAATCATACTTATCTATTCGTAAAAAATGGGAGAAGTAGTATAATGGAGAAACATAGATAAGATGGTGAGGCAAAGATGATAATTCGTTTTGAAGAAAAGGTGAGTACAGAAAACGCTCAGCTCGTATGCCAATGGTCCAACTTCCTTGGCAAATCCTTTCAAGAACAATGGATGGGAACAATGATTCCTTTTCCCTTGACAATTCAAGTTTTGCAAGATTTGGAAGGAATCTTTTCAATCTTTGAAGGACAAGAGTTTGTGGGGCTTATCCAGAAAATCAGGCAAGAAGACAGTAATCTTCATATTGGAAGATTTTTATCAACCCCCAGAAACAGGGGCAAGGCTTAGGTAGCCAGGCTTTAAGGAAATTTGTTAGTTTGGCCTTTGAAAATGGAGACATAGATAGTATTTCTCTAAATGTCTACGAGGCAAATCAAACAGCTTACAATCTTTACCAAAAAGAAGGATTTGAAATCGTTCAAATGGTTGAAGAACCTGTACGGAAATACATCATGAAAAAGTTTAGGTAGAAAGCAAAAAGCCTTGGTTCCCAAAGCTTTTTTATGTTATAAACTCATTAAAAGAGCCCCCAGTTAGATTTGGAATATTTTTTATTCTGTGTCATATAAAAATAAATAAAATGAATGGCTATAGCTAGAGCTAAAATGGTTGTTATACTCACTACTATTATAGGATTAGAAGCAAAGATTAAAGAGAGAATCAAGGCAGCCAGATAGAGTGTCGCTTGGACACAGTAGTAACTTTTCGAATAGCGAAGATAGTGTTTGTTATGGGGCCCATTTACTAGGACAGCAGCTTGAAAGAGGCCAAATCCGATATAAGAGAAGCTGGTTGCAAAGAGACGATTAGCTTCAGGATTCAGAAGAAAACTCATCGAAACGGTCATCATAAGAAGTCCAATGAAAATAGGATAGTGACTGTAAATTAGAAATAGTCCCTTTTGATTAGATTTTTCATCAATAGCATGGTCGAATTGACCAAAATAAAACAAGAACAGAGAAATTATAATAATGAAATAAAGAACCGAATAAATCGAGAAATTCTCGATTGTAAAGAAGTTAGCTAGCTCCGTAATCATCTCTCCAAACATAATAATGACAAGAAGGGAGATGCGCTCGATTAAATGGGGGAGATTTACCTGGTAATGCTTATCTTTATTAAGCAAGATACTTGGCATAATAAATGTTAGCAGAATACTAGCAAATAAGATATAGACTCTAAGGTAAATAGGAAGAAGAGCTGCTAGATAGAATCCTAAACTTCCTAGACCTGTTATCCATAGAAAACCTTTGATACTTTCCCGAT
>CAKMPG010000163.1:0-5844 GCA_927911355.1 Streptococcus mitis
ATATTAGTCATTACTAAAATCAATTTTACCTTGTAAATCAAGGATAATTTGTTGAGCAGATTTTTTCCCAATTCCTGGAAACTTCATTAAATATTTTACATCTTGATTTTCGATAGCTCCAATAATTTCTTCACTAGTTCCCCCAGCTAATATAGCTAAAGCACTCTTTGGTCCTACACCTTTTACTTTTAATAATAGTAAAAATACTTTTTTCTGCTCTTTATTAGAAAATCCATAAAGTATATTAGAATCTTCTCTTACTTGTTGACTTATAAAAACTATTTTTTCTTCATTTAATTGATATTCATACGGATTAGCAACAACTACTTCATAGCCAATTCCATTGTTATCTACAACGATATTCGTCGGGTTTATCTCCGAAATTTTTCCTTTTATATATGCGTACATTAAATTCACACTCCTGATTGATTATTTAATTATAAAATTAAACGAAAAAAATCTCAAGTGTTTTATCTAATCTGAGTAGATACAAATATAATAAATAGAAAAAACTTGACACAAAATGTGCCAAGTTCATACTCTTATTTACTTTATCTAAATCAACATTCATTACTTTTGCAGTAGCTTCTACCTTCATATACTTATTTAGCTTTTTCTTGAGACGTCTGGTTCTATAGGCATAGTAGCCATAAATCATGACAAAACGAATAGCAAAGAGGACAAAGGTAAGGGCTATAAGAGATACCAATAACAGTAAGGGATTATAGATTAGATTGGTCAAGATAGGTTCTGCTATCATTTCCAACTCCATCCCTAAAATCACAAAGACAGAACCGTTCAGCATAAAGGTTACTGTATGCCAAACCGTCTCGGTCACCGTATCCACTTGGGCTTCGAGGAGCGTAATTTTCTTAAAGCGGCTTGCCTTTAAAATCCCAGCAACTACAACGGCAATAATCCCTGAAACGTGTACTTCTTCTGCTAGAAAGAAGGTCACCAGAGGTAAACTCAATTCTAATAAAAAGTTCGCTGGCAATATCCGTTGCTCGTACACTAAGTAAGAAACTATGGAGGAAACGGTTGGTCATGGCTGTTAAAAATCCAATTAAAAAACCTCCTAGGATTGAAAAGATGAGCGAACTACTCGCTTGCCCAAGGGAAAAGGCTCCAGTTGTCCAGGCTGTCAAGGCCACCTGAAAGGCAACCAAACCAGATGCATCATTCAAGAGTCCTTCACCTTTAAGGATATTGGACACGCGCTTAGGAAAGCTAAAGCGCTCCGAAAGAGAGGCAAAGGCCACCAAATCCGTAGGTCCAAGGGCTGCCCCAACAGCCAAACAAGCTGCCAAGGGGAGGCTGAACCAAAGAAGATGGGCCAAACCACCCAAACTCAGGGTCGAGATGAAAATCACTGGAAATATGAGATAAACAATGATTCGCCAGTGTTTTAAAATAGCTGTAATGTCCGCTTCTTCCGACTCTCTGAAAAGCAAGGGCCCGATAACCAGTGCCAAAAACAACTCCGTATTGAGGTGAAAATCAGTATTGGGTAAAAAGAGACCAATCACAATTCCCAGAAGAATTTGCACCAAAGGGAGAGGCAAAAAGGGCAAGAGCTTATTGGTTGTACTTGAGACAATCAAGACCAGTAAAAATAGGATGAGGTAAATCAGTAATTCCACGCACTTCCTCCTTAATCTTTTTTACAACAGGATTCAAATATCTCCTTCTGCTCTTTGATTTTTTGGTCAATCTTGGAACAATCCTTGTGCTCAATTTTTCTCTGACACCGTTCCATTTCAAGAGCAACTAATTTTTTCTTGATTTTTAAGCATTTTTTTGCTCATATGTGCTTGGTCTAACACACCCACCGCTCGTTCGTGGTGGGTTGATTCAACAAAATTCTGGCGCATGGCATCCAGCTTTTCACGTAGGTATTGTTTATCCATGTCTATATCTCTCTAATTTTTCAATCATTACTAAAAATGGTGGGTTGTTGACTTGGTTTAAAGTTCGGTAAATGGCAGCTGTGTACTCTTGTTGGTTCAACTGACTGACAAAATCCAAGACAGCATCCCTCTCGAGGTCGCCTCCTTCATGACCATAGTAGATCATGATAGCAATCCGTCCACCTTTGACAAGCAAATGACACAGTTTTTCTAATGCTTCAATCGTTGTCTGAGGTTGGGTGATGACAGACTTATCAGCTGATGGCAAATAGCCCAGATTAAAAATCCCTGCCTTGGCTTCTGCTACAAACTGGTCCAGTGTCTCATGACCTTGCAAGATTAACTGGACATTTGTCAGGCCAGCCTGATGCAAACGCTCTTGGGTCTTTTCCAAGGCTTGCTCCTGAATATCAAAGGCATAGACTTGCTTAGCTAGCTTGGCTAAAAAAAGCGTGTCATGACCATTTCCCATAGTCGCATCCACTACGATATCCTCTTTTGTCACTACCTCAGCCAAAAAATCATGTGCCATCTCAAGTGGTCTTTTCATTTTCAAACTCCTGTTTTACAGCCTTGCATCCTTGAATACTTCCACGACGTCGCATCTCCATCTCAATGCTGTTGAGCACTTCCCATTTATTGAGGCTCCACATAGGCCCAATCAGCATATCCCTAGGTGCATCTCCCGTGATTCGATGGATGACGATATGTTTGGGTATGATTTCCAATTGGTCACAGATGACCTTGACATATTCATCCTGGCTCATCAACTGCAAGCGTCCTTCGTGGTAATCTCGTTGCATACGAGTATTTGTCATAAGATGGAGCAAATGCAGTTTAATCCCTTGAATATCGTTATCCGTGACACAGCGACGGACATTTTCAATCATCATCTCATGGGTTTCACCAGGAAGTCCATTAATCAGATGGGAAACAATCTCAATTTTGGGATACTTTCTCAAACGCTTGACCGTTTCCACATACAATTCATAGGAGTGGGCACGGTTAATCAGGTCAGAGGTTGCTTCATAAGTGGTCTGCAAGCCCAATTCAACCGTCACATGCATGCGCTCCGATAACTCAGCCAAATACTCGATAGTTTCGTCTGGTAAACAATCTGGGCGCGTTCCAATATTAATTCCTACTACACCTGGCTCATTGATAGCCTGCTCATAGCGCTCTCGGATGACTTCCACCTTTTCATGGGTGTTGGTAAAATTTTGAAATAAACCAGATACTTCTGAACATCCGGCCACTTACGGTGCATAAAGTCAATTTCCTTATAAAATTGCTCACAGATAGGCGCATCTGGTGCTACGATAGCATCTCCAGAACCTGAAACCGTACAAAAAGTACAGCCTCCATGAGCCACAGTTCCATCACGATTGGGACAGTCAAATCCCGCATCAATAGGGACTTTAAAAGTCTTTTCTCCAAAGAGTTTTCGATAATAATCATTCAAGGTATTATAAGATTTCATAACTTTCATTATAACAAAAATCACCCACAATCTCAAAAGCCTGACTTTCCTATAAATTCCTCTGTTTCTCGTTTCCATTAGCGATTTTTTATGATACAATATGGGTATGATTTTAATGAAATTAGCATCTATTTTATTATTGATACTGACCTTAGTAGTCTGCATTATCATAACCAAACTTTTTAGATTAAAAAAACTAGGACGAAACTTTGCGGATTTGGCTTTTCCAGTCTTGGTATTTGAGTATTACCTTATTACAGCTAAAACCTTTACCCATAATTTCCTCCCTAGACTAGGCCTAGCCCTCTCAGTCCTAGCCATTATTCTCGTTTTTTTCTTCCTTTTGAAAAACGCAGCTTTTACTATCCTAAATTCATCAAATTCTTCTGGCGTGCAGGATTCTTATTAACCCTTGTCATGTATATAGAAATGATTATTGAATTGATGACTCAGAAATAAAAAAATGAAATCGAAAACACCTCAATCAAGCTGAAATACAGTGATTGAAGTGTTTTTTTCTTTATATTTTTTAATAATTATTATACTCAATGAAAATTAAAAAGCAAACTAGGAAGCTAGCCGCAGGTTGCTAAAAGCACTGCTTTTAGGTTGTAGATAGAACTGACGAAGTCAGCTCAAAACACTGTTTTGAGGTTTCAGATGGAATCTGATGTGGTTTAAAGATATTTTCGAAGAGTATTATTTTCCTTCTTTATCAGGAAAGAGATAACCAATACCTACACAAGCTAGCACACCTGCTCCAATCACCAAGCCACTTGAAATTGGCAACAGGTCCAAAATTGCATTTGCGATGATAAAGGCGATAATGAAACACATCAGACTAGCCTTGTAATCCTTTTCAAAAGATTCTCTAGAGTGAAAAATAGGAACAAGCCTACCGGAATCAATGACCAAAGGTTAATGTCCAAACTTGGCCAGCCAACAGAACCAAAATACACTACTGTCGCTGCTGCTACTAAAAATACAATCCCCAATAATTTTTTCATTTCTTTATCTCCAATTTCGTTTTTAGGAACTTGAGTTGTCTAATACTGCCCCCCTCACGTCCTTTATACAAATCATTATAGCAGAGGTCAGTTTCAAGAACAAGTTCTTTTGCCTATCTGGTCTCTATATCAGTCTAAGTGGTTAAATCGTTAAGATAAAATAAAAAGAAACCCAGTAGAATGAGTTTCTTCACTTTGCCGATTGCAGGGTTTGAACCTATAACCTAGGCTTTACGAGTGCCTTGCTCTACCAACTGATCTAAATCGGCGATTACACTTACAGTATAGCACTCTGAGAATAGGTGTCAAGAAATTTTCATCTCTATTAAAAAAAGCCTGTCCTGAGACAAGGCTTTGATATTCTATTATTTACGAACCCGCACTTTCGTAGGCATCTAAGCCCCTATCCCAAAGTTTAAGGGAAATGACAAAGAAAACAAGGGAAATCAACATCAAACCTCCGATGTTAAAGATTACATCCTTGTCCTGCAAGAAATAGCTAGCAGGATAGTATGCCGTAAAGGCAAAAGGTACAATAAAACTGATTAACCAACGAAGAAATGAATTATAAATCGAAATCGGGTACTTGGCAAAGTCATTGAACATATAAAAAATGTAAATCATGGCGCCTGACTGCTTGGTCCAAAAAGCGATACTAGCTGTCGCGATTTTCAAGGAAGTATAAATCAAGGTCGCAAAGGGAATACAGACTAGGAAAAGTAGGAATTTTGGAAGGGTCCAAGCAATGCTGGTCACAGTTGTTGCTAGTAAAATACCCCCGACCAAAAGTTCTCCCAAGGCATCAATCTGAAAGGTCTCAACTAGGATGTGAAAGAGAGGATTGATAGGACGAGTCAGATATTTGTCAAATTCTCCTTTTCGAACCAAGCGTTGACCTAACGCCCAGAGATTGTCAAAAAAGAGATGGTCCAACCCCTTAGGAATCAAGGAAAAGCCATAAATAAAAGCAATCTCTTGAAAGGTCCAGCCTTCTAGGGATGGAATATGTTGAAAGATGACATTGAGAAACAAGAGGTTCAATCCTTGAGTCAGAAAGACTCCTAAAACCCCCACCACAAAATCAACCTTATACTCCATGATTTGCTTGATGTATTGTCTGATAAAAATCAGATGCATGCGTTGATATTTTTCATACTAACCTCCTTGAATGGTAATGAATGACTGGACTCGTTTCCAAATCAACTGAGACAAGCCCCAACCATCACTAAGAGCCAGAAAAACTGCAAAGCGAGCGCCTGAAGAATCTGATTGGCATCGTATTTCCCAACGATAATCACTTGACCGGAGTGTAAATCAAGGATGAAAAGGCAAGAAGGACAGAATATCTGAAACAACCTTTGGAAAGAAAGCCAAGGGAATCAAACTTCCAGACATAAAAGCCACTATGGAAGTCTTGAGTAGATTGGAACCCCAAAGATTTTTAAAC
>CAKMPG010000164.1:0-5253 GCA_927911355.1 Streptococcus mitis
TGTTTCCAATCCACCCTATATCTCTCGTGAAGATGCGTCAGAGGTCGGCTTGAATGTTTTGCATTCAGAACCTCATCTAGCTCTCTTTGCAGACGAGGATGGTCTAGCTATTTACCGTAGAATTGCGGAAGATGCAAAGACTATCTCAAAGATGGTGGTAAGATTTATCTTGAAATTGGATACAAGCAAGGTCAAAATGTTCCTGAACTTTTTAAGAAATATCTTCCTGAAAAGCGAGTTCGAACACTCAAGGACCAATTTGGTCAAGATAGGATGGTCGTGGTTGATGATGGACAGGATTAGACAAGAGTTGGAAAAGGGCGGAGCTGTTGTTCTTCCTACAGAGACAGTTTACGGTCTCTTTGCTAAGGCCTTAGACAAAAAAGCAGTTGATCATGTTTACAAACTCAAACGTCGTCCTAGAGACAAGGCACTCAATCTCAATATTGCCTCTTTAGAGGATATGTTGCACTTTTCAAAGAATCAGCCAACTTATCTTCAAAAACTAGTAGAGACCTTTTTACCAGGTCCCTTGACCATTATTCTCGAGGCCAATGACCGAGTTCCTTATTGGGTCAATTCTGGCCTTGAAACTGTTGGATTTCGGATGCCCAGTCACCCCTTGACCCTTAATTTGGTTCGAGAGACAGGTCCCTTGATTGGGCCGTCTGCCAATATCTCAGGTCAGGCAAGTGGAGTGACCTTTAGTCAGATTCTAGAGGATTTTGACCAAGATGTTCTGGGTTTGGAAGACGATGCTTTTCTAACTGGACAGGATTCAACTATTTTGGATTTGTCTGGAGACAAGGTGAAAATCTTACGCCAAGGGGCGATTAAGCGAGAAGATATTCTTGCTCGGTTGCCAGAGATTTCTTTTGAGGAGGAATGAGATGCTAAGATATTTGCAAGAAACAGATGTGAAAGCTATATGTGATATCAACCAAGAGGCTTTGGGCTATTCATTTAGTCCAGAGGAAACGGCTAGCCAACTAGCTAGACTGTCTCAGGATTCCCATCATTTCCTACTTGGCTATGAGGATGCAGTCAGTCGTGTCTTACTTGGTTATGTCCACGCTGAAGTTTACGAATCACTCTATTCCAAAGCAGGATTTAATATCTTAGCCTTAGCAGTTTCACCTCAAGCACAAGGTCAAGGTATTGGCAAAAGCTTATTGCAAGGGTTGGAAGAAGAAGCAAAAAGACGTGATTATGGGTTTATCCGCTTAAACTCTGCCGATCATCGTCTGGGTGCTCATGCATTTTATGAAAAAGTTGGTTATACTTGTGATAAAATGCAGAAACGGTTTATTCGCATCTTTAGTTTCATTTTCTAATAAGAAAATGAAACTAATGGACTAGTCACACAATAAAAGGAGAAGACCTATGATTTTTGACAAAGATGATTTTAAAGCATATGATGCTGATCTCGGAATGCTATTGCCAAAAGAAGAAGAACGACAACAAAAACAACATTGAGTTGATTGCTTCGGAAAACGTAGTTTCCAAGGCTGTTATGGCAGCTCAAGGGTCTATCTTGACGAATAAATACGCCGAAGGCTACCCAGGCCGCCGTTATTATGGTGGAACAGATGTAGTAGACGTGGTAGAATCTCTAGCCATTGAACGCGCAAAAGAAATTTTCGGTGCAAAATTTGCCAATGTGCAACCTCACTCAGGAAGCCAGGCCAACTGTGCGGCTTACATGGCCTTGATTGAGCCAGGTGATACGGTTATGGGGATGGATTTGGCAGCAGGTGGACACTTGACCCACGGAGCTCCTGTCAGCTTCTCTGGTCAAACCTACAACTTTGTGTCTTATAGTGTTGACCCTGAAACGGAACTCTTGGACTTTGATGCTATCTTGAAACAAGCCAAAGAAGTAAAACCAAAACTGATTGTAGCTGGTGCGTCAGCCTATTCTCAAATTATCGATTTTTCAAAATTCCGTGAAATTGCAGATGCCGTTGGGGCTAAGCTTATGGTGGATATGGCCCATATCGCTGGTTTGGTTGCTGCTGGTCTACATCCAAGCCCAGTACCATACGCTCATATCACTACAACAACGACTCACAAAACCCTTCGTGGACCTCGTGGTGGTTTGATTTTGACCAATGACGAAGAACTTGCTAAGAAAATCAATTCAGCTATTTTCCCAGGTATTCAGGGCGGTCCTTTGGAGCATGTTGTTGCTGCTAAGGCAGTTTCCTTCAAAGAAGTATTAGATCCAGCCTTCAAGGAATATGCTGCTAATGTTATCAAGAACAGCAAGGCTATGGCAGATGTTTTCTTGCAAGATCCTGATTTCCGTATTATTTCTGGAGGGACTGAAAACCACCTCTTCCTAGTGGATGTGACTAAGGTTGTAGAAAATGGAAAAGTTGCTCAAAACTTGCTGGATGAAGTCAATATTACCCTAAATAAAAATTCAATCCCATACGAAAGCTTGTCACCATTCAAGACAAGTGGGATTCGTATCGGATCTGCAGCCATCACTGCACGTGGATTTGGTGAAGAAGAGAGTCGCAAAGTGGCTGAACTAATCATTAAAACCCTTAAAAATGCAGAAAATGAAGCTGTCTTAGAAGAAGTGAGAAGTGCAGTTAAAGAATTGACAGATGCCTTCCCATTATACGAGGACTAAAACTTTTATGGACATTTATATTAAGAAAGCCATTATCCATCAGTTTAGCCCGGATGATACCGAGCTGTTTCTAGCGGATAAGTTTCTCAATATCACTCCAAAAATCGAAGAATACTTGCGTAAAAAAATTGAACGTGTGTATTCAGATGAAGCCAAGACTGGGATTTTCGAAGAAGAAAATCCCTTCTTCAATCACATCACAGACGATTTGTTGGAGACATCAGTAACACTGGCTAATCTCTGGAAAGAGGAGTTCAGCATTTCCGAAAATCTCAAGACCAATGACTTGATTTTTGTGCAATTTTCTAAAGAAGGTGTAGAACATTTCGCTTTCTTACGAATTGCCCTGCGTGAGACCCTGACCCACCTCGGTGGAGAAGTTGATAATCCAATCAAGCTGACTCAGAATAACCTGCCTGGATTTGGAACGGGTGCTGATGAGGCCTTGGTGGTCAATCTTCAGAGTCGCAAGTACCATCTCATTGAAAAACGCATCAAGTACAATGGGACTTTCTTGAACTATTTTTCAGACAATCTTCTTGCCGTTTCCCCTAAGATTTCTCCCAAGAAATCCATCAAGGAACTGGAAAAAACGGCCCAGAGAATTGCTGAGACTTTTAACACAGATGATTTTCAATTTCAATCTAAAGTGAAATCAGCGATTTTCAACAACCTAGAAGAAAGCAATGAATTGTCACCTGAGAAATTGGCTAATGACCTTTTTGATAACAATCTGACGGCTCGTTTGAGCTTTATTGACCAAGTTAAAGAAGCTGTCCCAGAACCTGTTCAATTTGATGAAATTGATGCCAGTCGCCAATTAAAGAAATTTGAAAACCAAAAACTCTCCTTGTCAAATGGAATTGAGCTCATTGTTCCTAATAACGTCTATCAAGACGCCGAGTCTGTTGAGTTTATCCAAAACGACAATGGAACCTATTCTATCTTAATCAAAAATATCGAGGATATCCAAAGTAAATAATGTTTAAACGAATTCGAAGAGTGCTTGTGCTAGCAGTCTTCCTTTTTGCTGGCTATAAAGCTTACCGTGTTCATCAAGATGTCAAGCAAGTCATGACCTATCAACCCATGGTGCGAGAAATCTTGAGTGAAAAAGACACCCCAGCAAACGAAGAGCTCGTGCTCGCTATGATTTATACTGAAACAAAAGGAAAAGAAGGCGACGTCATGCAATCTAGTGAGTCTGCAAGTGGTTCGACCAATACCATCAATGATAATGCGTCTAGCATTCGGCAAGGCGTTCAAACTCTGACAGACAATCTCTATCTGGCTCAGAATAAAGGTGTTGATGTCTGGACGGCTGTGCAAGCCTATAATTTTGGACCTGCCTATATTGATTATATCGCCCAAAATGGCAAGGAAAATACCTTGGCTTTGGCCAAACAGTACTCTCGTGATACTGTTGCTCCCTTGCTTGGCAATACAACTGGAAAGACTTATAGTTATATCCATCCCATTTCTATCTTTCACGGTGCTGAACTTTACGTAAATGGGGGGAACTATTACTATTCTAGACAGGTGCAACTCAACCTTTACATCATCAAATGTTTCACTCTCTTTTCAACATCTGGCTAGTCCAGGTGTTTTTGCTATAAGTTTTCTTTAAGATAGATATATTACTCTAGAAAGGTAAAGGAGGGAATTCCCTATGAGAAAGAAACTCTTTCTGACTAGTGCTGCGGTCTTGTGGGCAGTAACAGCTATGAATAGTGTCCATGCAGCAACAGATGTGCAAAAAGTTATCGATGAAACCTATGTTCAACCTGAATATGTCCTAGGTTCATCATTGTCTGAAGACCAAAAAAATCAAACTCTTAAAAAACTAGGCTACAATGCCTCAACAGAAACCAAAGAACTCAAGACCATGACACCTGATGTCTATTCTAAAATTATGAATGTGGCAAATGACTCTAGCTTACAGTTGTATTCATCAGCCAAGATTCAAAAACTAGGTGACAAGTCGCCACTTGAGGTCAAGATCGAAACACCAGAAAACATCACTAAGGTGACTCAGGATATGTACCGAAATGCAGCCGTAACCTTGGGTGTGGAACATGCCAAAATCACAGTTGCAGCTCCTATTCCCGTTACAGGAGAGAGTGCTTTAGCAGGGATTTATTATTCGCTAGAGGCTAATGGAGCTAAGGTACCGCAAGCCAATAAAGACTTGGCTCAAGAGGAGCTGAAGGCTTGTCAGATATCAATGCTGAAAATAAGGACAAAACTGGCTATGATGCTAATAAATTAAACGTTGCCCTAGCTGATATCAAGTCGGGACTTGCCAAAGCTAAAGAAAGCAAGGGAAATCTGACAGAAGAAGACGTCCGTAAAATCGTTGAAGATACCTTGAAAAATTACAAACTCGATCAGGTTATAACAGGAAATCAGATCAATATTATCATCAATTTTGCTTTGAATCTCTCAAAGAGTGATATCCTCAGCAATGCTGACTTCACTAAAAACCCTAAATGATCTTAAAACAAAGTATTGTTTTCACAAGCTGGCGATAGTTTTAAAAATATCAACCTTAACTTTCGATGCTGATAAGGCGCTAGCCGACGGAGGAAACTTCTTAAACTCTTGAAAAAGTT
>CAKMPG010000165.1:0-5906 GCA_927911355.1 Streptococcus mitis
TTTCCTCTATCGCTTTAAAGAGTCCATTAATTAAAATGGTGTCAATACCAACTTTGTTACTAGGTAAAGAGCCTAATAAATCCGTCTTTTGCAACATCTCCCTAGAATATTTAAAATAGAGGGGCAGAGGAAACAAAGTAGAAATCGTTGAAAATAGTTCCAATTCATAATTTCCCCAGATGTCAATAGTAAAAAAATAGTCATAGAGAAAAGTCAGTTCTTCATCCGTTGCTCTTATTTCTGAATCAAAAAAACACAAGAAGGCTTTTGATACGAATCATTTGTAAAAGATAGCTTGTTTCACCACTTGATCTATACTTTTGAGTCGTCTCTTCATACAAGGAATGGAGAGAATCAATCCCTTCTCTATCATATAAATCCCAAAGATTTTCTTGAAAAGCCAAAACCTTTTTCTGAGAAAAACCACGTACCAAGTACATAAATTCATTCAAATCAGAGTGGATGTTATCTAAGGCAGTAATCAATTTCATAGATGATAGGTCTGCTTCTCCACGCTCAAATTTGCTAAGCATGGAATAAGTAAACTCTCCTCCCGTCGCCTCCTGTAGAGATACATTCCGACTCTTTCTCAATTCTTTAAAAACTTCTCCCAGATTTTGCATATTGACTCCCCACAATTCTTAACTCTCTAACTCATAAAAGTAACGGTTGATAGCAACCAGTACAGAAAATTTCAAGTCTTGACTATAACGACAACTCCTATGAATGATGTACAGATTGCCTAGATCTCTTTATTTATGGCTCAATTTCTTGGTCAAGAAATCTCCCAAGAATTGGATTGCAAAGATAATCAAAATGATAATGATGGTTGCCAAGATAGTCACATCGTGATTGTAGCGGTTAAATCCATAAGCGATGGCTACGTTACCAATACCGCCAGCTCCAACCGCTCCGGCCATGGCTGTTTCACCAACAAGGGAAATCAAGGTCACAGTCGTCACACGGATCAAATCTGGAAGGCCTTCTGATAGGTAAACACCTACGATATCCCAGAATGTAGCTCCGCTAGCTTGAGCCGCCTCAATGACACCACCATCTAGCTCAGCCAATACCACCTGTACTTGACGGGCAAAGAAGGCAAAGACTGCAAAAGATAGCGGTACGATAGCCGCATTTGGACCAATGCTTGTTCCTACGATTAGATGAGAAAAGGGTGACAAGACTGCCAAGAGAATGATAAATGGCACCGCACGGAAAATAGAGGTAATCTTATCCAAAATCCAGAAAACGACTTTATTTTCCAAGACACCACCTGGCGCTGTCAAGACAAGGAAGAGACCTGCAACAAGCCCCAAGAACCCTCCGATGATGAAGGAAAGAACTGTCATATAGAGGGTTAGGTAGATGGCTGTTCCCCAACCTGCTTGACCAGCCCAGCCCATCTTATAGACATTTGGTAAATAGGTTTGAATCAATGATTCCATCTTACTGTCCTCCCTTCAATACTTTTAGTTGCACACCTGCTTGACGAATGGCTTCTTGGGCACCTGCCAACGCTGCTTTTTCACCAGACAGTACCACAACCAATTCTCCAACAGGAGTTCCATCGAGGATTTCGATATTTCCATAGAGGATATTAGCCGTTACTTGGTAATGCTTGTACAATTCATTCAAAAGTGGCTCGTCTGTTGAAGCACCTGCATACTTGAGTTGCACCAAAAGGCTGTTTTCAGACAGATGTTCCACGATTTCTTGCTTCTCGATTTTGACCATGGCTTCATCAATACCTGTAGCTGTTGAGATAAAGTCTTGGGTCAAAGGTTGTTTAGGATCTGAGAAGATTTCAAGAACGCTGCCCTCTTCAATCAAATGCCCATCCTGCATGACTGCCACACGGTTGGCAATGTCTTTGACAATCTGCATTTCATGCGTAATCAAGACAACAGTCAAGCCTAATTTTTGGTTCAAATCTTGCAACAAGGCTAAAATCTGCTTGGTTGTCTTAGGGTCAAGGGCAGAAGTTGACTCGTCTGAAATCAAGATTTTTGGATCATTGGCTAAGGCACGCGCAATGGCCACACGCTGTTTTTGCCCTCCAGATAGTTGTGAAGGGTAGTTTTCAGCACGGTCTGCCAAGCCAACCAAGTCCAACAACTTAGCTACTTTAGCCTTCTTTTCTTCCTTGCTGAGTCCAGAATGTTTAAGGGCAAAGGCTACATTCTCCTCTGCTGTCTTTTGGCTCATCAGGTTAAAAATGCTGGAAAATCATTCCGATATCTTGACGTTTACGACGCAACTGCTCTGCTGTCAAGGTCACCTTGCCATCAAAAATCACATCATCGTCAATGGTAATTTTCCTGCAGATGGTTTTTGCAAGAGATTAATCACCCGTACAAGGGTTGATTTCCCTGCTCCAGAATATCCAACGATTCCGTAGATATCCCCTTCTTGGATGTGAATGGTCACATCCTTGACCGCCGTGATGGTTCTCTTCTTTTGGTGAAAAGTCACATCGATCTGATCTAACTTGATAATATCTCTACTCATAGCTTCTAATCAGCTCCTCTACTAATTCAATATGGGTGTAGTAATCGGCGATTCGCACGTTCTCATCTCCACCGTGGTCTCGACTATTGGCATTTCCTAGACCGAAAGCCACCATTGGTACCTCTAGGGCATCAAAGACCGTATGCATAGGCCCTGTCCCAGCTGTAGTCGGCAAGACTGAAACGCCTGTGGATAGAATTTCTTGGCCAACTCGATTACATTGAGAATGGCTGGCGCGCTCATATCGCTGCGATAACTCATCTCTCCCAAGGTATAGTATAATTCTACCTTATCAAAGCCATTTTTGTCTAGCTGTTTCCGAATTTTTTCCAGAACATCATGCGGTTCTAGACCAGGAACCAAACGAACTTCCAACTTAGCGCTGGCTTCTGCTGGCAAAATCGTTTTAACTCCTTGTCCTTGATAACCTGACTGAATCCCTTCGATATTAAGGGCTGGTTCAAAAAAAGAAACGTTTTAGAAAGGCTGCACGATCTCTTGTAAAAGAGGCAATTCCAAACCATAAATCTGGCTGATTTCCCCTGGATTTCGTTGGGCATAGGTATCCACCAAGGCCAATTCTCGTTCATTCGGCTCTTGAACTTCTTCGTACAAACCTTCAACCAAGATACGGCCATCTGCTGCACGAAGAGACTGTAAGGCTTGAAGGAGGTACCAGGGAGCTGATTCCACAACCCCACCATAACTCGAATGGATATCCACATCAGCACTTTTTACCTTGGCATCAAAGGTCACAATCCCCTTATTTCCACCAGAAATTTCTAACTGCTCCAAGGCATTCTTGGTCCCTTGTTCCCAAACTAACAAATCTGCACCACGGAGTTTATCCGCATGCTTTTCTAGATACTTATCTAGGTCTGTTGAAGCCGATTCCTCCGCTCCCTCCATGATAAAACTGATATTGACAGGCAAATCATCATGGTGCTGCATGTATTTTCTCAAAGCACTCAAACGAGCTGTGATATGACCCTTGTCGTCATCAACCCCACGCCCATACATGAAGCCATTGCGCACTGAAAGAGTAAAGGGATCCTCTGTCCAGATCTGATCCCCATCCGCTGGCACAGTGTCATAGTGGTTATAGAAAATCAGAGTCTTAGCATCTGGACGCGAACTCTTGAAATGCGCCATGACAAAGGGAGCCGTATAAGTCTCATCAATCTCCACTTCAGCCCCCACACGTTTGAAAATCTCACCCAGATAGTTAGCAACTTCTTTGAGCCCCACCTGTTGGGCAAAGACCGACTTCTTAGAAATCAAGGTACGCAAAACCTCAAAATAATGCTGGGCCACATGATCCTTTTCAAATTTTTCAATCTGTTCTTGTTCGCTAGAAAAAACCATATTCTCTCTACCTTTCTATGAACTACTCTTCCTGACAATCCATGCTCTATACAAAAGCAAGAGGTGGAATTTTCTCTCCCACCTCCCTGTTTCTTATTACCAAACTGGTTGATCCAAACCGTCTGATGTTTCTTCGATAACTTTTTTCACGTCATCTGTGTGGTAAGCTGCGATCACTTTCTTGATAGCATCAGCCTTAGGTGATGTTTCCCAATCTTTTTTCGCAACGATGATGTTGTACCATTGTTTTGAATTTTCATCAGCTTGTTCTTTGAAAAGTGCTTTCTTGTAGTCCAATTTTGCTTCTGTAACGAAGGTATTGTTTACAACGGCAGCGTCAACTGATGACAATGAACGAGCTGTTTGGCTAGCATCCAATTCAGTAATTTTCAAGTTCTTTGGATTTTCTTTGATGTTAGCAACTGTTGCAAGAGCAGTTCCTGAAACATCCAATTTAATCAAGCCAGCTGATTGAAGCAAGTAAAGCGCACGGCTTTCGTTTGTAGCGTCATTCGGTACAGCGATTTCTCCGTTTGCTGGGATGTCTTCTACTTTAGTGTACTTGTTATCACTTCCATTCAAACCTGAGTAAAGGCGAATTGGAGAGATGTAAGTATCTGCAATCGCTACAAGGTCTTTTCCGTTTTCTTTGTTCCAGTTATTCAAGAAGTTATAGTGTTGGAAAGCGTTCAAGTCTACTTCGCCATCAGCAGTTGCCTTGTTTGGTTGTGAGTAGTCTGTGAACTCTGTAAATTCCAAGGTAATGCCGTCTTTTTTAACCAATTCTTGAATTTTGTCCCAACGTTTTTCTTCAGAACCGCTACGGTTAACCGTTGCGATTTTGATAGTTGTTGCATTGTCTGCTTTCTTTTCTGAGTTTCCGCAAGCTGCAAGAGCCAAACCTGCGACTGTAGCAAGGGCTGCTACACCAAGCCATTTTTTGATTTTCATGATTCTTTCTCCTTAAAAATAATACCGTACTAGTATCTCACAATTTGTTTGATTTCACAAATTGTTATTATGTAGTCAGATATATAGTTTAAAACTATATCCCTAAAACTGAGAAATCACCCATCTTATTCAGAATGGATGATTTCAAGAAATTATTTAATATCAGCTTCTGCTGGTAGATAAGTGTCTCCAAAGAATTGTTTAGACAATTTTTCAAGAGTTCCGTCTTTGTAGAGTTCTTGGATACGTTTGTCTACAAATGTTTTCAACTCATCTTGACCTTTAGCAAGAAGTGGGTAAACATAAGGTTGTTGGTCGCTTGGAAGTTCGATCACTTTCAAGTTGTCCAAACCTTGGTCCTTGATGACTGTTTCAACACCGATTTTATCAAAAATCTTGTAGTCAAACTGGCCATCGCTCAAGCGTCCCATGATTTGTTGGAAGTCTGCTTTAGTATACTTTAGGACAGTTGGATTATCTGAATGTTGTTTGTTGTAGTCTTCTAGCTGTTTAGCAGAAGTTGTCCCTTGAACAACTTCTGTTGATTTTCCACCGATATCATCAAGCGATTTGATGCTAGGGTCATCTTTTTTCACTACAAGAACGTTAGGGTTTTTAGCAGTTGGAGCTGCATAAAGGTATTTTTCAGCACGTTCTTTAGTGTAGCTGATGTTGCTAACAGCCATATTGTAACGGTCGGCATCAAGTCCTGCAAAGACTCCTGACCACTCTGTCTTCTCAAACTTGACATCATACTTGTCAGAGTCTTTAAAGATAGCGCGAACCACTTCAATTTCGTAACCAGTCAATTCGCCATTTTCTTCATAGTTGAATGGTTTTGGTGTAGCATTAGTTGCAACGATAATTTCTTTCTTGCTAGCTGCTTCTCCTTCTTTCTTAGCACCACCTGAGCAAGCTGCTAACACACCTGCAGCAACAAGCCCTAGGGCAGCAAGAGATGAGTATTTAACGATTTTTTTCATGTCATTTCCTCCAAAATAGAATACCTTATAATCTTAACAGAAAAAGACCATTTACGCCATTATATGATATCTATCTCTGTGATAGGTTTTCTTTATGGC
>CAKMPG010000166.1:0-9904 GCA_927911355.1 Streptococcus mitis
TTGTGATCACTACCTTTCCTGTCACTAACTCTCCTAAACCAATTATCTACAATCGTAACTTCTCTACTTCAGAATTATTTCATCACCTTCACCTTCTGGCTTCTCAAATTCATAAAGAAAGACTGACCAAATCGTAACAAAATCTGTTGCGATTTTTCTTTTATTTTAATTTCAAGAAAACGCTTGCATATTATTTTACTACATGCTATACTGATAAAGAAATTCATTTATAGGAGAATGATTATGAGAAAAAACCCATCTCACACTGAGAAAAAAATGGTTTACAGCATCCGTTCTCTCAAGAATGGAACTGGTTCTGTCCTTATTGGAGCAAGCCTTATTCTGCTTGCCATGGCTACACCAACTATCTCAGCAAACGAAAATACACCAACCACTAACGAACCCAGCAACAGAAATACGACCTCCCTTACTCAACCTCTTACTGATGCAACAAACATCGCTGGCAAGAACGAAAGCGATTTTTCTTCACCCGATAGTGCAAACGCTTCCCTAAAGAAAACAGAAGAAAAACCTGCAACAGAGCCAACTACTCCTGCTGCAACTCCCGCCGATTCAGCCCCACAAACCGGACAAGATCGTTCAAGTGAACCAACTACTTCTACGAGTCCAGTAACGACTGAAACTAAGGCAGAAGAACCAATAGAAGACAACTACTTCCGTATCCATGTCAAAAAGCTTCCTGAAGAAAACAAGGATGCTCAAGGACTATGGACTTGGGACGATGTTGAAAAACCATCTGAAAACTGGCCTAACGGAGCCTTGTCCTTTAAGGATGCCAAAAAAGATGACTATGGCTACTACCTAGATGTCAAATTAAAGGGAGAACAAGCCAAGAAAATTAGCTTCCTCATCAATAATACAGCTGGAAAAATCTAACCGGCGATAAATCGATAGAAAAACTGGCACCAAATATGAATGAGGCTTGGTTGGACCAAGAACACAAGGTTTTCTCTTACGAGCCACAACCTGCAGGAACTATTCGCGTCAACTACTACCGTACAGATGGCAACTATGACAAGAAATCTCTCTGGTACTGGGGAGATGTGAAAAATCCAAGTAGTGGTGAATGGCCTAACGGAACAGATTTTACGGCTACAGGCAAATATGGTCGCTATATCGATATTCCACTCAAAGATGCAGCTAAAGACCTTGGATTTTTATTACTAGACAGAAACAAACAAGGAGACGATGTGAAAATCCGTAAAGAAGATTATAAGTTCACAGATTTAAAAAATCATAGCCAAATTTTCCTAAAAGACGATGATGAATCGATTTACACAAATCCATACTATGTCCATGATATCCGTATGACAGGAGCCCAACACGTAGGCACTTCTAGCATTGAGAGTAGTTTTTCAACACTTGTCGGTGCTAAAAAAGAGGATATCCTCAAACACTCCAACATCACTAATCACCTAGGAAATAAAGTAGCTATCACCGATGTTGCAATCGATGAAGCTGGTAAGAAAGTGACCTACAGTGGAGATTTCTCGGACACAAAACATCCTTATACCGTGAGCTACAACGCTGACCAATTCACTACCAAAACAAGCTGGCGTCTGAAAGATGAGACTTACAGTTATGATGGCAAACTTGGAGCTGACCTAAAAGAAGAAGGAAAACAAGTTGATTTAACCCTTTGGTCACCAAGTGCTGACAAGGTTTCTGTCGTTGTCTACGACAAGAATAACCCTGAAAAAGTGGTTGGAACTGTCGCTCTTGAAAAAGGGGAAAGAGGAACTTGGAAACAAACTCTAGATAGCACAAACAAACTCGGAATCACAGATTTCACTGGATACTATTATCAATACCAAATCGAACGTCAAGGTAAAACTGTTCTTGCACTCGATCCTTACGCTAAGTCCCTCGCTGCTTGGAATAGTGACGATGCTAAGATTGACGATGCCCATAAAGTGGCTAAAGCCGCCTTTGTAGATCCAGCCAAACTCGGACCTCAAGACTTGACTTATGGTAAGATTCACAATTTCAAGACTCGTGAAGATGCCGTTATCTACGAAGCTCATGTGCGTGACTTTACTTCAGATCCTGCCATTGCAAAAGACTTAACCAAACCATTTGGTACCTTTGAAGCATTTATTGAAAAACTAGACTATCTCAAAGACTTGGGTGTAACCCACATCCAGCTCCTTCCAGTCTTGTCTTACTACTTTGTCAATGAATTGAAAAACCATGAACGCTTGTCTGACTATGCTTCAAGCAACAGCAACTACAACTGGGGATATGATCCTCAAAACTACTTCTCCTTGACTGGTATGTATTCAAGCGATCCTAAAAATCCAGAAAAAACGAATCGCAGAATTTAAAAACCTCATCAACGAGATCCACAAACGTGGTATGGGAGCTATCCTAGATGTAGTGTATAACCATACAGCCAAGGTCGATATCTTTGAAGATTTAGAGCCAAACTACTACCACTTTATGGATGCTGATGGGACACCTCGCACTAGCTTTGGTGGTGGACGCTTGGGGACAACCCACCATATGACCAAACGACTCCTAGTTGACTCTATCAAATATCTAGTTGATACCTACAAAGTGGATGGATTCCGCTTCGATATGATGGGAGACCATGATGCAGCTTCTATTGAAGAAGCGTACAAGGCCGCACGCGCCCTCAATCCACACTTAATCATGCTTGGTGAAGGTTGGAGAACCTATGCCGGTGATGAGAACATGCCTACTAAAGCTGCTGACCAAGATTGGATGAAACATACCGATACAGTCGCTGTCTTTTCAGATGACATTCGTAACAACCTCAAGTCTGGTTATCCAAACGAAGGTCAACCTGCCTTTATCACAGGTGGCAAGCGTGATATCAACACCATCTTCAAAAATATCATTGCTCAACCAACCAACTTTGAAGCTGACAGCCCTGGAGATGTCATCCAATACATCGCAGCCCATGATAACTTGACCCTCTTTGACATCATCGCCCAATCTATCAAAAAAGATCCAAGCAAGGCTGAGAACTATGCTGAAATCCACCGTCGTTTGCGACTTGGAAACCTCATGGTCTTGACAGCTCAAGGAACTCCGTTTATCCACTCTGGTCAGGAATACGGACGTACTAAACAATTCCGTGACCCAGCCTACAAGACTCCAGTATCGGAGGATAAGGTTCCAAACAAATCTCACTTGTTGCGTGATAAGGACGGCAACCCATTTGACTATCCTTACTTCATCCATGACTCTTACGATTCGAGTGATGCTATTAACAAGTTTGACTGGACTAAGGCTACAGATGGAAAAGCATATCCTGAAAATGTCAAGAGCCGTGACTATATGAAAGGGTTGATTGCTCTTCGTCAATCTACAGATGCCTTCCGACTTAAGAGTCTTAAAGATATCAAAGACCGTGTCCACCTCATCACTGTCCCAGGCCAAAATGGTGTGGCAAAAGAGGACGTAGCAATTGGCTACCAAATCACTGCTCCAAATGGAGACATCTACGCAGTCTTTGTCAATGCGGACGAAAAAGCTCGCGAATTTAATTTGGGAACTGCCTTTGCCCACCTCAGAAATGCTGAAGTTTTAGCAGATGAAAACCAAGCAGGGCCAGTAGGAATTGCCAACCCGAAAGGACTTGAGTGGACTGAAAAAGGCTTGAAATTAAATGCCCTTACAGCTACTGTTCTTCGAGTCTCTCAAGGTGGTGCCATCGTTGCCCCAGCTGTGGAAGAAAAACCAGAATTTGACCTTTCTAGCTTAAAACAAGAACAAGGGCAATATAATATCCAAGACAATATTCCAAACCGAGTAGTCAAACCGGAACAGCAAACTCCAGCTCCACAAACTAAACCTGATTCTGCAAAACCAGATACAAAAGTAGCTGATGCAGAAAATAAACCTATCCAAGCTACAACTGATTCACAAACTTCACAAGAAACACAAGAAACACAAGCATCATCTGTAAAAGAGGTGGTTCAAAACGAATCGGTAGAAAACTCTAGCAAGGATAATACACCTGCAACCCCAGCTAAACAAGCTGAACTTCCAAATACAGGAACCAAAAACGATCACAAACTCCTGTTCGCAGGAATCAGCCTCCTTGCCCTTCTCGGTCTCGGGTTCTTGCTAAAAAACAAAAAAGAGAACTAAACTAGCCCTCCTATAGAACAATCCCCCAAGCCTTAACGCTCGGGGGATTGATTTTTGCTCTGATAAGCCTATCTATCAAATCATATATTCTACACTATAGGTCGCATCCGAAAGTATTCGTGCCAAAAATTGCTTGGTTCGTTCTTCTTTTGGACGACTAAAGAAATCATGGGCATTATTTTCTTCAACAATTTTCCCGCCATCCATAAAAATGACATGGTTGGCCACATCCCTTGCAAACCCCATCTCATGTGTCACTACTACCATAGTAACCCCTTCTTTAGCTAACTGTTTTAAAACATCTAAAACATCCCCCTACCAACTCTGGATCCAAGGCCGATGTTGGCTCATCTAATAAAATGACCTCTGGTTTCACAGCGATGGCACGCGCAATGCCGATTCGTTGTTGCTGGCCTCCAGAAAGCTGAGAGGGATAGTAATCTTTATAAGCTAGTAAACCAACTTTTTCTAAGGCAGCTTCCGCACGTTTGGTTGCTTCTTCCTTAGGAATTTTCCGAGCAATAATCAAGCCCTCCAAAATATTTTCCAAGGCCGTTTTATTAGCAAATAAATTATAATGTTGAAAAACAAAGGCAGTCTTCTGGCGAATTTCTAAAATATCTTTTTTGGTCAATTTGCCAAGATCGTATTCTTTATCAGCAAGCTTCAAAGAGCCACTATCGGCTTTTTCTAAATGATTGAGACATCTGAGAAAAGTCGTTTTACCTGATCCAGATGGCCCCAATATTACAACCACATCCCCTTGGTTGACCTTGAGATTAACATCTTCTAGGACTTGTCTGTCTCCAAATTTTTTTGCAACATGTTCTACTTGTAACATTGTCTCCTCCTATGCTAAACCTGTACGGGGCACCACTTGTCCCTGTTCTCTTCGAATATAGCGTTTCTCTAAGATTGAAAAGCCCCATTGAATCAATCCGCAAATAAGAATGTACTGTAAAAAGATCACAAAATAGGATTCAAAATACTGATAACCATAAGATGCTTCAACACGGGCAATAGCTGTAATATCCTTAATGGTCATCACAAAGACCAAAGAGGTTCCTTTTACAATATTTATAACTAGATTAGCCAGATTGGGCAGGGCTGATCGCAAGGCCTGTGGAAAAATAATCCTCACATAAGCTTGACTAGTGGTTAAGCCAATCGCTTGTGCAGCTTCTAATTGTCCCTTATCCACAGTCAAAATAGCCGAACGTAAGATTTCTGATAAACTACCTGTCGTCATCAAACTATAGATAATAAAAGCATAATAGATCGGATTGAGTTTAAAGATATCAACATCACTTCCTATGCTTTTGAGAAATTGATTGAGCAAACTCGGAAACAAACTATAAAAGAAAAGAATCAGCAAAATCGGAGGTGTTGCTCTTATAAAAGCTAGATACACGAGAGAGAAAGTTCGAACACCTTTGACTTTATATATTTGTCCCAGAGCTAAAAACAAGGCTGGTAGAAAACTTAAGACCATGGCTACAATCATGATAATCAAGGTGGTCGGTACCCCTTTTAAGGTCTCTAAAAAGGTTTTTGCAATATAGTCTAAATCCATATCCTATCTCCCTTTCGTTTCCAAAGATTTTTCTAACAAGCGACTCAAGAAGGAAACAGCTAAGGCTACACCCCAATAAAGAATGGCAACCGCTGTATAGGTTTCAAGAGAGTAATTCCCCAAATTACGACTGATTAAGAGATTCCCAGCCCCCATGACATCCACAAAACCAATCGTATATGCTAGGGCAGCGTCCCGCATCAAATTTAGAATAGCGGTCGTCATATTTGGAAGAGCCACTTGAAAAGCCTGAGGAAAAATGATTCTCCAAAATGTCTGACTAGGGGTCAGACCAATACTGACTCCAGCTTCCATCTGACCTTTGGGAATTGCCTGATAAGAAGCCTTAAACACTTCTGCAATGATAGCCGCAAATAGCAAGACCATGGTGAATAAGACGAAGACCGTCTTAGACCAGTTGTTGATATCTAAATTCAACCACCATTTTAAAAATTCAGGTAAACCATAAAAGACAAGGAATAGTAAAACAATAGGAGGAGTACAGCGAAGAGTGAAAATATAACCCTTAGAAAGACCTGCAAAAGTCTTATCTTCTCCCACTTGAGCCCAAGCCAGTAAGCCACCGAAAAGGGAACCAAGGATTGTAGTAAAAAAGAGAATGGACAAGGTCATCGGAAGAGCCTGCCATAAGGTTGGTAAAAATTGGAACACTCTTGAAAAATCATATGAAACCATATAAACCTCTTTCTAATACTCAATGAAATCAAAAAGCAAACTAGCCACAGGTTGCTCAAAACAGTGTTTTGAGGTTGTGGATAGAACTGACGAAGTCAGTAACCATACCTACGGCAAGGCGTCGTTGACGCGGTTTGAAGAGATTTTCGAAGAGTATAACATTCCTGATTGTTCATCTAATCTTTATCAACGTAGCTAAAGACGTCTTCTTTAAAGTATTTTTGAGAAAGCTTAGCTAAAGTACCGTCTTCTTTTAATTCTTTAATAGCTTTTTCATACTCTTTAGCAAACTTCTCACCCTTTTCATCACGGTGAATCAATGGATAGGTTGGGATTCCTTTATAAGGGAACCAGCTAAGTTTGTCCGCATATTGGTGGTAAGAACCATCCTCTGCTGTCACTGCTTTTTCAAAAGACAACTTGATATCAAAGAAGGCATCATATCGTCCTTCTAAAACCCAAGCATAAGCATCTGCCACCTTGAAGGATTCAGCAGCTGTCAACTCAATTGGTGTATCCTTATGCTTCTCGTTATAACTATTGATGACATTCCACTGGGCATTTTGAGGAGAGATGGGTACTAATTTTCCTTTATTTTTGGCAAAATCATCAATATTCTTATATTTGGCTTCATCTTCTTTTCTAACAGTAAAACCAATAATGCTGGCTCCTACTGGCTCAGATGGAATAATAAATTTCTTAGCCCGTTCATCTGTATACCAAGCACCTTTAGTTCCAATATCGTACTTGCCAGACTCAAGTCCAATCAAGAGATCATCATCACTAGTTCCAGTATACTCAAATTTATAATCTGCTAATTTCTCATCAACCGCCTTTAAAACAGCGACTTCATAACCATCTGATTCCCCTTTTTCGTCAATAAAATCATAAGGGACATAGTTTTGAGTATGGGCAACTTTTAAAGTTGTTACTTGTCCAGATGAAACTGCATCTGCACCTTTAGCAGATGCTCCCGCCAAAGTTCTACCAATAATCGTTGCTCCAAGCACTGCCGCAACCGCAACTCCACCAATAATCCATGTTTTCTTACTCATATTCTTCTCCTTTATTTATCTAATGCCTCTCTCACCCACTGGATACGCTCCACTGCAATATCACTCGGAATGGTACAATCTGCTCCAAGTATGAAGCCCTCTTTTCCTGTTTCTTCTACCAATCGTTTGGTTTCAGCTTGAATTTCTTCCTTACTGCCTCGATAAAGAAGGCCATCTTCACCGTTTTCAAATCCTCCCAGAACAGCACGACCCTTGAAAATCTCACGACCTTCTTTTAGGCTAATTCCTTCTGGACCAACTGCCCAGTTAAAAACATGAGCTGGATAGTCGGCAAAGATATGAATATCGTTTCGAGCTCCTTCATAGCCACAGATATGAAGGATATTTACCCCACCAACCGACTTAGCCGCTTTTAAAACAGTCAGTTCACTCGGCGCAATAATCTCCTGATAGGCTTCAGCAGAAACACGCGCATCCTGAATACTTTGCACACTGAGATAAATACCGTCTGCTCCTGCATCTTTAATAATAGCTTGACTCAAGCTAGCGATATCTTGCGCAATCACATCAAGGACTTTTTTCAATTTCTGAGAATCTTGAACTAAGAAATCTGCAATGAGATCATCTCCACCAGACACTTCTCCAAGTAACCATTTGAGGTAGGTCACAGGCGCAAAAATATTGTAAATAGCAACAATATCTTCCGTAAACTCCTGCTTAATCTTCTTCACTAATTCTACCTGCTCTCTAATCCACGGATGATCTTCACCCAGAGGTTGAATCTCTGCCAACTCTTGGAGTGACTTTCCTTTGGCAATAAACTGGATTTGGATAAGCAAAATAGCCATCACTCATCAACTTGATAAAGTCTGGGATGTAGGTCACGGATAAAAACGTTTGTGACCTTGTATGTTCTTTTCAATAATCACAGGATTGGAAAATCCCTTTAACCATTCCTCTTCTGATGTAAAGTGGTGCCAAAAACCTACAGGTACACGGTCAACCACTTCTCCTCTAAATGCTTTTAAAACCCATTCTCTTTTTTCTGACATCTCTATTCTCCATTTCTTTCTTTTTCAACTAATAAAACACTGGCAATATCATTGGTTTGAATAAAGCGAAGACTTCTCTTCTGAAAATCCTGAATCCCATGACAACTTGGCCCTTCCTTACAAGTAAGTCCCTTTGTAAGACTGATCGCAAGTAAGATGACAAAGCCGAGGGCCGTCCCTACCAATAGCCACTTTTTTCTTTTCATAAGGCCCTCCTATTCTAAAATAGCAGCCTGACGAATCCAGTCCAATCGTTCTAATTCAAAGTCATCTGGAACCGTGCAATCCGCTCCAAGAAGGACTCCTCTAGTCCCAGCTTCAGCCAACAAGCGTTTGGTTTCCTCTTGTAGTTTAGCCTTGCTACCTCCATAAAGCAGGCTCTGCTTTCCATTTTCAAAACCACCCAAGACCGCTTTGCCATGAAATAGCTCCTGACCTTGAGGTAAGCTGACTGCTTCATGGTGGGTTGCCCAATTGAAAACTTGGGCTGGATAATCTTTGAAAATAGTCACATTGTTACTGGCACCTTGGAAACCGCAGATATGCAGGATATTGACCCCACCTGCCTGATTAGCAGCTTCTAAAACCTTTATGTTGCTTGGCTCAATATAGGTCTGATACAATTCTGCCGTGATGCGCTCATCCTGAATTTCTTGTGTACTGAGGTAAATCCCATCTGCTCCACAATCCTGAATGATTGCCTTGGTTAGGATTGCGATATCCTCAGCTATTACATCTAAAATCTCCCTGAATAGCTCTGGATTTTCGAGTAATAGATTAGCAACCTCCTTATCACCTCTAGAAGTCTCTGTACGAAACCAACGTTTCAGGTAGGAAATCGGAGAAAAGATATTGTAGAATGAAGCAATGTCCTCAGTGAAGGTTGCTCGAATAGCTTCTACCACTTCTACTTGTTGCTGAATCCAAGGATGGTTTTCACCAATCGACTCAATAGAAGCCAGCTCCTGAATACTTGAAACCAAAGGACTGTAGACATTACTTGGATAAATGAAAAATCCGTCACTCATCATTTTGACAAAATCAGGATGAATTCTTTCAACGTACTTCCGATGTCCCTCTACACTTTTTTGAAAGATACGTGGGTTATTTAAACCTTGCCCTTTTTCCTCCAGTGTTACAAAATGAAACCAAAAGCCTACAGGAACTCGTTCCACCTCTTCTCCTCGGATGGCTTTAAAAACTAGCTCTCTTTTACTTGTCATATTTTTCTCCTTCCATTTTGATTGAAACCATCTTACCACTCCTTTTTACCTTTTCCCAATATATATTGACTATCGACTTGATTGATATTGTTTATATCAATAACGAAAAAAATCTCTGGAAAGCTTGATTTTACTAGCTTTTCAGAGATTCTTTTCTGTTTATTGCTTTTTTAAAATAGTTGTTATATAGATTTTTTATCAGCC
>CAKMPG010000167.1:0-3731 GCA_927911355.1 Streptococcus mitis
TCTATGCATTACTAGCAGTCTTTTTATTGTTTTTGATTTTCAAGTACAATATGCTAGCCTTCCGATATCTCAATATAGTGGTTGCTGTCTTAATTGTAGCCTTAGCCATCTTGTGCTTCTTTTTAATTCGGTCCAAGAAAGTTCAAAATCTAACGCTGATTTTATTATTACTTGGTATTTTGATTAATGGAACTTCTCTCTTTGCTGTAAGTCAGTTTATTGGTTTTACCAGTCGCTTAAATGCGACATCGAACTACTCAAATTATTCGATGAGTATTGCGGTGTTAGCAGATAGTCCAATTGATAATATCAGTCAGGTAACCAGTGTAACCGGGGCCGACTGGGACGGATAAGGATAATATCCAACAGTTGATGAATGATCTTAAGGCTAGTCAAAATAAGGAATTGACAGTCGAAGAAAGCAGATCCTATCTTGCGGCCTATAAGAGCTTGTTAGCTGGCGATACAAAGGCAATCATTCTAAACAGTGTCTTTGAAAACATTATCGAATCAGAATATCCTGACTATGCTTCAAAAATTAAGAAAATCTATACCAAAGAATTAACCAAGACGGTTGAAACTCCAAAAGATGTCAAGGGTGACAGTTTCAATGTTTATATCAGTGGAATTGATACTTACGGTCCAATCAGTTCGGTTTCTCGTTCGGATGTCAATATCATTATGACAGTGAATCGCGAAACGAAAAAGATTCTTTTGACAACGACTCCTCGTGATTCCTATGTTCCAATTGCAGATGGTGGTAACAACCAAAAAGATAAGTTGACCCATGCGGGGATTTATGGAGTAGATGCTTCCATTCATACACTGGAAAATCTCTATGGTATTGACTTGAACTATTATGCTCGTTTGAATTTCACCTCTTTCTTGAAATTGATTGATTTACTCGGTGGAGTTGATGTTTATAATGACCAAGAATTTACTGCTCATACAAATGGGAAGTTCTATCCTGTAGGAAGTGTTCATCTTGACTCGGAGCAAACTCTTAGCTTTGTACGAGAGCGTTATTCATTGGCAGATGGAGACCGAGATCGTGGTCGCAACCAGCAAAAGGTTATTGTCGCTATTTTGCGAAAGTTAACCTCGACAGAAGCTTTGAAAAATTATGACAGTATTATAAAGGGACTACAAGATTCTTTGCAAACCAATATGCCGCTTGAAACCATGATGAATCTGGCCAATGCCCAACTTGAGAGTGGTGGAACTTATAAGATTATCTCGCAAGATCTCAAAGGAACAGGGCGGATGGATTTACCATCTTATGCCATGCCTGATAGCAACCTCTACATGATGGAAATAAGTGACAGTAGTTTAGAGTCGGTCAAGGCTGCAATTAATGATGTGATGGAAGGAAAATAAAGCAAAATGATTGATATTCATTCGCATATCGTATTTGGTGTGGATGATGGTCCGAAAACTAAGCAAGAAAGCAAGATTCTTTTGGCAGAAGTCTATGGATAAGAAGTACGGATTTAAGATGTAAAATATACAATTGTATCATCGATTAAAGTAATCAATCTTGTACAATTGCTACAGCAGTTTGTTAAAAAATAAAGGAGCTTAAAATGTACGATTATCTAATCGTTGGTGCTGGTCTTTTTGGCGCAGTATTTGCCCATGAAGCAGCCTTAAAAGGAAAAAAAGTAAAAGTCATTGAAAAACGAAATCATATCGCGGGTAATATCTATACTCGTGAAGAGGAAGGGATTCAAGTTCATCAGTATGGCGCTCATATCTTCCATACTTCTGATAAAGAGATTTGGGATTATGTGAACCAGTTTGCAGAGTTTAACCGTTATACAAATTCTCCTGTTGCAAATTATAAGGGAGAGATTTATAACCTTCCTTTTAATATGAATACTTTCAATAAACTCTGGGGAGTTGTAACGCCAGCAGAAGCACAAGCGAAGATTGATGAGCAACGTGCGGTTTTAAATGGTAAAACTCCTGAAAATTTGGAAGAGCAGGCTATCTCTCTTGTAGGTACAGACATCTACGAAAAAATTAATCAAAAGATTATACAGAGAAACAGTGGGGCAAACCAACTACGGAACTTCCAGCCTTTATCATTCGCCGTTTGCCAGTACGCCTGACCTATGATAACAACTATTTTAACGATACCTATCAAGGGATTCCAATTGGTGGATACACTCAAATAGTTGAAAAAATGTTGGATCATGACAACATTGATGTAGAAACAAATGTTGATTTCTTCGCGAATAAAGAGCAATATATGAAGGACTTCCCTAAGATTGTCTTTACTGGTATGATTGATGAATTCTTCGACTATAAGTTGGGTGAACTAGAGTATCGTAGTCTTCGTTTTGAAAATGAGACCTTGGATATGGAAAATTACCAAGGAAATGCAGTTGTCAACTATACAGATGCAGATACCCCATATACTCGCATTATTGAACACAAACATTTTGAGTTTGGAAATCAAGCAAAGACGATCATTACTAAAAGAACACTCTAAAACATGGGAAAAAGGCGATGAGCCGTATTATCCAGTTAATAATGATCGTAATAATCATTGTATAAATCATATAAAAAATTGGCTGATGAGCAAGGCAATGTTATCTTTGGTGGTCGTTTAGGACACTATCGCTATTACGATATGCACCAGGTAATCGGAGCAGCCTTGCAGTGTGTAAGAAATGAGTTAGATTGAACAAATCAGACTGCTTACAGAAATATGATTGATCATTCCTTGACTACATAATGTAGTTGAGGTTTTTTCATATTTTTCCAAACCTAATGTTTAAAAAATAATTTTCAAAGATTCTGAAAATTCTGTTGACAATGTTTAAAAAAGGGACTATAATGGATAGAAAAACAAAGGAGAATACTATGAAAACAAGGAAAGTATTAGCTCTTGCGGGAGTAACTTTATTGGCTGCAGGTGTCTTAGCGGCTTGTTCTGGTGGTTCTGGTGCTAAAGGTGAGCAGACTTTTGCATTTACCTATGAGACAGACCCAGATAATCTCAACTACTTAACAACTGGTAAGGCAGCGACTGCTGATATTACTAGTAATGTGATTGATGGATTGCTTGAGAATGATAAATACGGGAACCTTATTCCCTCAATGGCAGAGGACTGGTCAGTTTCTAAGGATGGCTTGACTTACACTTATAAGATTCGTCAGGATGCTAAGTGGTATACATCTGAGGGAGAAGAGTATGCTCCTGTTAAGGCTCAGGACTTTGTGACAGGTCTTAAATATGCGACAGATAAGAAATCAGAAGCCCTTTACTTGGTACAAGATTCAATTAAAGGTTTGGACGCATACGCTAAAGGGGAAAATAAAGATTTCTCTCAAGTTGGGATTAAAGCGATTGACGATCAAACAGTCCAATACACTTTGAACAAACCTGAAAGTTTTTGGAATTCTAAAACAACTATGGGTGTACTTGCGCCAGTCAATGAAGAGTTTTTGAATTCAAAAGGGGATGATTTTGCTAAAGCTACGGATCCAGGTAGCCTATTGTATAATGGCCCTTATTTGTTGAAATCTATTGTAACCAAATCTGCTGTTGAATTTGCGAAAAATCCTAACTACTGGGATAAAGACAATGTACATATTGACAAAGTTAAATTGTCATTCTGGGATGGTCAAGATACTAGTAAACCTGCAGAAAACTTAAAGATGGTAGCCTTACAGCAGCTCGTCTCTATCCAACAAGTGCAAGTTTCGCAGAACTTGAGAAAGAG
>CAKMPG010000168.1:0-3562 GCA_927911355.1 Streptococcus mitis
AAAACCAGCGAAGAAGCACCGATAGCTAGTAAACCAGAACCGAAAATCAAGATAAAGGCTGATTTAGCTTGGGCTAGGACAGTAAAACTTTCAACTAAAAATAGGAATCCGCCGATGATACCAAGTATGGAAACTGCAAAGAAAGCCAGAATGACAGTCAAAGCTGCCACAAGGATTGCGAACAGGGACACGAGGATGGCGATTCCCAGAGGAATACCAATAGGGGCTGCAAGCAAAGCTAACAAGGCGATATGCAAAATTTGGTCGGTTAATTCTTTTGAGCAGGCGACTTCATTGATTTTTTTTATCTAGAAGATTTGATTAGAACTTCGTGGGGCTGTCTTCCTTAGGAGTTCCCAAGCTAGCGATGAGTTCTTCTTCTCCCTCGACTCCAGCATCGTCAAAGAGTTCTCTGAAATAGTCCATGGCTTCGATGCGATCAGCTTCAGGTAGTTTCTTGAGATAGAGTTCTAGCTGAGTCAGGTATTCAGTTCTTGTCATGGCGGATACTCCCTTCTATGATGCCATTGATGGTGTCTGTATAAAGTGCCCATTCATCTTTTAGGGTCACGAGCTGTTCTATACCACCATTTGTCAAGGAGTAGTATTTGCGCATGCGACCTTGGAACTCTCTAGAATAGGTTGTCAGAAAGCTATTGCCCTCCAATTTTTTGAGAATGGGATAGAGTGTAGATTCTTTGATATTAGCGATCAGCTTAATGGTTTGGCTAATCTCATAACCATAAGAATCATCCTGCTCCAGTACGGCCAAGATGAGAAATTCAATCAAGGCAGAGGATGTTGGAAAGTACATGGGGAACCTCCTTTTCTAATGTGTAAGATTTTTTATATATAATTTTTCTACACATACATTGTACATCTAAATGAAAGCCCTGTCAAGAGAAATGTGTAAAATTTTTATATATAAAAAACTTCTAGCCAAAACTAGAAGTTTAGAGGATTTTATCAGCTCTGTCCACTGTAAAGAGGGCCACAGTCATCAGGATATCGACGAGTAAGAGGGCAGCTACAGCTGGTACCCAAGAGTGGAAAAGGTCAAAACTGTAACCAAAGAGGGTTGGTCCAAAGGCTGCTAGGATATAGCCTCCTGTTTGAGATAGACCGGACAATTGGGCCGTCTTTTCAGGAGCGCTTGTCTTGAGTGAAAAATTGACCATGAGATAAGGGAAGAGGGCACTGGTTGCGGTTCCGATGAGGAGATGGATGGCAAGCCAGTAAAAGAAATTACCGATTGGGAAAAAGAGCATGGAAATACCGACCACACCAGCTAGTGAAACCAGAGTGAGCATGAGCTGACGGTTACGAGTAGATAAACTGGTTGTCAGGCTTGGGATGGTCATTGAAAAAGGAATGCTAATCAGGGAGAAGATAGAGGTCAGCAAGCCAGCTTCGTGACTGGATAGGCCTGCATGGATGGCCATGGTAGGTAGCCAGGTCATAGCGGTGTAAAAGAGTAAGGATTGAAAACCTGCAAAGACAATCACTGCCCAGACCTGTTTATTACGCATGACCTTTGCTTTGCTTTTTTGTTTGGTTTGTGGAGCTAGTCTGTGATTATAGCGGTGATTTGGGAGCCAGACCAAAAAAAGTTGCTAGACAGAGCAGGGTGAGGAGGATGATAAGTCCTTTCCAAGAACTGGCTTGTGTAATAGGCACGGCTAGATAGGAAGCCAGAGCCGTCGCAATCCCCATAGAGGTTACATATAAGGTGGTCAGAAAACCAATCTTCTTTGGTTGATTGGCTTGGATGAGACTAGGAAGCAGCACATTGATGACTGCGATACTTGCCCCAACCATCAAGGTTCCTAGATAGAGCAGGGGCAGATTGATTAGTCGAATGAGAGAACCGATGGTCAAGAAGAAAAGGCTGTAGGTGAAGAGATGCTCCAAGCCGATTTTTTGAGCCAGTCGGGTAGAAAAGAGTGAGAAGAGGGTAAACATGAGGAGGGGAAGGCTGGTCAAGACACCAAGCGAACTAACTTCTACTCCCAACCCTTGCGAAATATCTCCCAAAATAATGGGTAAAACAGTAAAAGGAGTCCGCAAGGAAACACCAATCAGGATAATACCTGGAACAAAAAAGAGTGATTGCTTTTTCATATAATACCTCTTCTAGCTGATTTTAATAACAGCTTATTTTAAGGCTTTTTCCCTATAATGTCAAGTAAGGTTTTGGGCTTTCAAGATAAAAATGGGAAAGTCTTGAAAATTATGATAAAATAGTGGAAGGAAATCTATACATTGGAGAAAAACTGTGTCTGAAAAAGCAAAAAATCAGCGTATTGATGTCGGTCTATATCAAGGAAAATCCGACATTTTTTAAAGGATGCTATTGAGAGTGTTCAAAATCAGACTCTGAAACCGAGCGAATTGGTTCTGGTTGAGGATGGGCCTTTGACACCTGAGCTCTATCAGGTATTAAACCAAGTGGAAGCCCAGTCTGAAATTCCAGTGAAACGCTATCCTCTTGAGCAGAATCAAGGTTTGGGTCTGGCTCTTCGACAGGGTGTTTTGCAGTGTCAGTATGATATTATTGCCCGTATGGATACGGATGATATAGCAGTTCCAGACCGTTTTGAGAAACAGGTTCAGCTATGGAGAAGGACAAGCTCGACCTATTAGGTGGACATATTGCAGAATTTATTGACAATCCTGATGAGATTGTTTCTTACCGTCGTGTTCCAACCCAGCATGCAGAGATTGTGGCTTATCAAAGGATGAGAAGTGCCTTTAACCACATGACTGTCATGTTCAAGAAGGACATGGTTCTCAAGGCAGGCAACTATGAGGATGGCCTTTATATGGAGGATGACCTCCTCTGGCTCAACATGATTGCTGCAGGAGCCAAGACTGGAAATCTGGATCAAATCTTGTGTAAGGTTCGTGTTGGAGCAGGAATGTTTGAGCGTCGTGGGGGGACTGCGTTACCTCAAACTCTATCGTCAAGCTCGTCAGCGCATGCTGAAGAGAGGGCAAATTTCTTACCTGGAGTACGCCAAGAGTGTTGCCATTCAGATGATTGTTGCCCTTTGTCCTGGATTTGTCCGACAGTTTATTTTTATGAAACTGTTACGAAAAAGCAAGTAAAAGATTGTAGCAAATCGTAAACTTTAGAAAAAGTGTTATAATAACAATATAATGCTCTTCGAAAATCTCTTCAAACCGCGTCAACGTCGCCTTGCCGTATGTGTAGGATACTGACTACGTCAGTTCCATCTACAACCTCAAAACAGTGTTTTGAGCAACCTGCGGCTAGTTTCCTAGTTTCCTAGTTTGCTCTTTGATTTTCATTGAGTATAATCATCCAGCTCTTTTAAGGAGGAGTAAATTTCTATGAATAAAATATAAGATACAATGAATGGAAACCACCATACTCAAAATATCAAATATTCCCCAGAAAACCTGTTTTTGTTGTTTATTTAAAATTTCCACCAGATCAATCACATAATCTGTGAGTTTTTTATTCATAGAATTTACTCCTCCTTAAAAGAGCTGGATGATTATACTCAATGAAAATCAAAGAGCAAACTAGGAAACTAGG
>CAKMPG010000169.1:0-3988 GCA_927911355.1 Streptococcus mitis
CACCTGCTGCCAGCTCGTCACCTGTTACAACTGCTGCAGTTGCATTCGATGAAATCAAGCGTTCTGCCAAGGCATAGCCGTCTTCATAAGTGTCAATATTGACTACAAACAAGCAACGATTGATGCAGTAACCTACCTTGCTAAAGAAAATGAGCGCATTGCTTTCGTTAGCGGTCCACTAGTGGATGATATCAATGGTAAGGTTCGTTTGGTTGGCTACAAGGAAGCCTTGAAAAAAGCAGGTATTTCTTATAGCGAAGGATTGGTATTTGAATCTAAATACACTTATGAAGACGGCTATGCCTTGGCAGAACGCTTGATTTCATCAAATGCAACTGCAGCAGTTGTAACAGGTGACGAGCTGGCAGCAGGTGTCTTGAACGGCCTTGCTGATAAGGGTGTGTATGTGCCAGAAGAATTTGAAATCATTACTAGTGATGATTCACAAATCTCACGCTTTACCCGTCCAAACTTGACAACTATTGCCCAACCTCTTTATGACCTTGGTGCCATTAGTATGCGTATGTTGACTAAGATTATGCACAAGGAAGAGTTGGAAGAACGTGAAGTTCTCTTACCTCATGGTTTGACAGAACGTCGCTCAACACGAAAACGTAAATAGAAAAAATCAGGGAGTCGTGTAGATTTCCTGATTTTGCTTTCTGGAGAAGAGGCTTACCCTTCCATATAGTCTTTCAAAGCCTGTCCTGTTAGTCCGGCATTGAGGGCAATGAGGAGTTTCAAGCGGGCTTTTTGGGCATTGAGTTCTTTAACAAAGAAGACACCTGCCTTTTGCAACTGCACGCCCCCACCTTGGTAGGCATAAACAGGCTCAGCGATACCGTTAAAGCATCGTGAAACCAGGGCGACTGGGATTCCTTTTTGTAGAAGGCTTTCTAATTTTTGAGCCGTTTCTTTGGGAATATTACCAGCTCCGAAGGCTTGGATAATCAAACCGTCCAATTGTTCCAAATCCAGCATATCAATCAGCTCATCTGTCATACCAGCATAAGCAGAGATGATAGGGACTAAGCCTTGTATGTGATCAAGTCAAAGCGAACACGAGGTTCAGCTGTTTTAAAGTAGAGTATTTCCTGTTTCATAATCAGACCAAGGGGGCCGTGGGTAGGAGTCTGGAAGGTACTGACATTGGTCGTATGCGTTTTGGTAACATACTTGGCAGCGTGGATTTCATCGTTCATAACGACCAAAACTCCTTTATCAGCAGCCCTGTCATCGCTAGCCACTCGCAAAGCACTTAGATAATTATAAACACCGTCACTGCCAAGTTCGTTGGAGCTGCGCATGGCACCTGTTAGAACGATAGGCATATGGGGAACTTCCATGGTATCAAGGAAATAAGCTGTTTCCTCTAAAGTATCGGTCCCGTGTGTGATTACCACTCCATCGTAGTTAGCAGCTTCCTCTTTGATTTTTTGGTAGAGGGCCAGCATATGCTTGGGTTTGATATGAGGGCTTGGCAGGTTAAAAAAGTCCAAGGTGTGGACTTGGATTCCTTCAAGTGGGTTGGACACATGGTTCATGGGATTATCTGAACTCGTCACAACAGCGCCAGAAGCATCGGCCTGCATGGAAATAGTTCCGCCCGTATGTAAAACAAGGATTTTCTTAGGCATGATTTACTCACTCTTTCTGAAATGTGGTATAATCATTGTATCACAAAAAGGGGAGATTGGGATAGGATGGAAGTCAAAGCTGTTTTTTTTGATATCGATGGAACCTTGGTCAACGATCGCAAGAGTGTTTTGAAATCCACTAAGGACGCGATTAAAATTGTTAAAGAACAAGGGGTGCTTGTCGGTGTAGCGACAGGACGAGGACCTTTTTTTGTTAAGGAATTGATGGACGATTTGGATTTGGACTTTGCGGTAACCTATAATGGCCAGTATATCTTTACTAAAGACAGAGTCTTGTTCACGAGCCCAATTTCCAAGTTACATTTGCGCCAACTCATTACTTATGCTAAAAAAGAGGGCAAGGAGATTGCCCTAGGGACCAAGGATGCCATGCTGGGTTCTAAAATCATGTCTTTTGGTCTAGGGTCTTTTTCTCAACGAATCAGTCGCTTCGTCCCCTCAGTTTTAACTCGGACAGTGAGTCATTCCTTTAATCGCATGGTCAGTAAGGTTGTTCCCCAAAAGGAAGAAGACCTGCTTCACCTGATGAATCAGCCTATCTACCAAGTATTAATGCTGATGACGCCAGAAGAATCTGAGAAGGCTGCAGCTGATTTTGAAGACTTGAAATTGACACGTAGTAATCCTTTTGCAGCGGATGTCATCAATCAAGGAAACTCTAAATTGGAAGGTATTCGCCGAGTTGGGAAAGAATATGGTTTTGATCTCAACCAAGTCATGGCCTTTGGTGACTCAGATAACGACCTAGAAATGCTGGCGGGTGTTGGTATGTCGGTCGCTATGGGAATGGTAGTAGCAGTGTCAAGGAAGTGGCCAAGCACATCACCACCAGCAATCAGCAAGATGGAATCCACAAGGCCCTAGAACATTTTGGTGTTTTGGCTTCAGAAAAAGTCTTTGTCAGCCGTGACTATCATTTCAATAAGGTCAAGACCTTCCACCACATGATGGATGAACGGACCCAAGAAGAGCCTCGAGCTTGGGATTTAGAAGGTGCAACCCATAGGGCTGGCTTTAAAATAGAAGAATTGGTGGAATTTGTTCGAGCTGCTAGCCCTTCTGAAGAGGACTTTGGTCAAGCTCTATCGCAACTTCATCAGGCTCTTGATAAGGCAGCAGATAAAGTAGCCAAGAAGACGCCTGCTCAGCAAGATTTGATAGGTCAGGTAGATGCCCTGATTGACACGCTTTACTTCACCTATGGTAGTTTTGTCTTGATGGGGGTGGACCCAGAACGTATTTTTGATATTGTCCATCAGGCCATATGGGAAATTTCCAGATGGCAAGGCTCATTTTGATCCAGTGACCCACAAAATCTTAAAACCAGATGATTGGGAAGAAAAATATGCTCCAGAACCTGCTATTAAAAAGGAACTGCAGCGTCAGCTCAAGGCTTATGAACGCCATAAAGAGAGAAATAAATCGTAAACAAAAAGGAGCGCTGAGCTCCTTTTCTTTGTGATTATAAGGTTTTTTCTTGTTCTCTCACAACCAGCAAATCGACCTTAGCATGGCGGAGAATGTATTCAGATGAAGAGCCAACCAAGAGGCGTTCAAAGGCGTTGAGACCAGTGGCGCCAACGAGGATGAGATCGACTTCCTCAGCATCGGGAATAGTACGTGCCAAGAGGGTTTTTGGATTTCCCATTTCAATGACGATATGAACATCTGCCATACCAGCATCTTTAGCACGTTTTTCGTACTCTTTCATCAGACTTTCAGCGTCGACTTGGAGTTCTTCATAAACTTCAGCATCAAAGGTGGATACGCTTTGGAGAGCGCGTGTGTCAATGACATGGGCGATGGTGAGTTTAGCGTCGTTTCGTAGAGCAGAATGAACTCCTTTGACAAAAGCCAAGTCCCGCTTCCTTAGAACCATCGATTGCGACCATAATATTTTGGTAACGTTGTGCCATAATGAAACCTCCTGAAATTTTCTTACTATAATTGTAAACCTTTCACTATAGAAGTAAGCAAAAAAAGTATTTTTCGAAAGAATGTTAGCGCTTAAAATCTATATAAATATATGATAAAATAAAAGAAAGGATAGCAGGAAATAAGTGAAGGGAGGGATAATGATGAAAAAACGCTTTTCAAAAATCAAATTTCCTTTATTATGGAATCATCCTAGTGTCGGTCTTGGTAGAAGTGATTATGATTTGGCAATTAGATAGGTTGATTCCGCTTCTCTATCCAGGTTTTTGTTGGCTTTTTAGTCTTTCACCTACTCTACCATTGCTATTATTCCTGGTTGCAAAACGAAGTGGTCGTTGGGATTACTTGATGATATGGTGGCTTTTCATCATGTTCAATCTTCTTTATGACTCCTT
>CAKMPG010000170.1:0-2656 GCA_927911355.1 Streptococcus mitis
TGCCAGTATCAATGCCTGCTTCTTCAGTAAAAACTGCAAAGTCAAAAACAGACAGGTTAAGACAAAAGAGGCTAGCAAGAAAATGACGATTTGCCAGAGGATTAGGCTAACAGGCATTTCTAGACCTGATAAGATTGCAATCAACTGGACTACTACTCCCTCCAAAAAAGCGAGAAAGGTCAAAATGAACATGGTCAGTCCAAGCTTACTCAGAAAGATATGCCGTACATTTTCACCATTTGCCAAAAGCAGTTTGAAAGTGTTGCCCTCCTTCTCGTTTTTGACAATCCGCGATACAAAGAGAGAAATCACAATAGGGAGAATCAAGCCATTTACTTCTTTTATCATATAGAAAATTAGGCTAATCTGGTGCATGTCGGGATTACTTAGGTAGCGTGTAGCGGCTGCAACTGCCCAAGCAAATCCGACTCCCATAACTAGTATGCTAATGAGGAAGGATTTGGTTCGTTTTGCCTTGAGCAATTCAATAGACAAATTATTCAACATAAGACTCACTCCTTGGTTAAGTTGAGGAAGATAGATTCCAAGGTTTCTTGTTCTTGCTTCACTTCATAAATTGGAACTTTCTCAACTATTAAATCTCGTAACAAACTAGAAATCTGCTGATCGGCAAGGTTAGTCAGCTTGAGTTTATCCTCTTGTATCTCCAACATCTTGCACGGATAACCAAATAACACTTGGCTAATGGTTTCACGTCGACCTCTAAAATCCCCACGCACTTCCAGCCATTTATTGGACTGAATTTTACGAATTTCTCCCTCGTAAACCAATTGACCATGATTGATAATCCCCACACGGTCAGCTATATGCTCTACTTCAGAAAGGATATGGGTAGAGATGAAGACAGTAATGCCCTGTTCTTTTGCCAACTTGATAATCAGTTCCCGAATTTCATGAATCCCTGCTGGGTCTAGCCCGTTTGTTGGCTCATCCAGTATCAACAAACGCGGTTTCTTGACTAAGGCAAAGGCTAAAGCCAAGCGCTGTTTCATACCCAAAGAATAATCTTTAACCAATTTTTTCTTGTTTTTAGGTTGATCTAACCCCACAATTTTCAATGTTTCCTGAATATTTTTCTGATCAAATCCAAGGATTTTTTGGAAGACCAAGAGATTTTCATAGCCTGTCAAATTAGGATAATAAGACGGTTCTTCAATCATAGAGCCAATTTGATTAAGATACTGCTTGTCCGTACCTATAGATTGACCGAACACTTCAATCTCCCCAGCTGTACGAGAAATCAAAGACAAAATCATCTTCATTGTGGTTGTTTTACCAGCTCCATTTGGACCTAGAAAACCATAAATCTCACCTTGTTGAACTGATAAGGAACTAAGGTTAACTACCTGAGTGTCCTTAAATGCCTTTTGTAAGTTTTTTATCTGTAAAACATTACTAATCATTATGAACTTCCTCCTTTAAACCAAATAATTTTCTATAATTTTGATTTCTATAAATCAAATTATCATGAGTATCTTTGATAACATCTCTACTACTCTTATCAACAAAAATGATAGAATCAACATAATTCACAATATCTAATTGGTGACTCACTATTACCATTGTTTTGTCTGAATAAAATGAATTATTCCACTACCAGCACCAAGAACGTTATCAAGTTCTTCAAGAGTTCATTCTTGAAGAAAATTCATTACTTCAATCTCATCGAGATTCATTTGTTGTTTAGCCATTTGGAAATACCTCACTGATTAAAATTTATTTGAGAAGTATCTCTATCTAGGTTATGTCTTTATTATAGACATGCTAGATTAATTTTAAACTAAGCTAACCTTAATTTTACATTAAGATTAAAGTATCTTGCTTTTTTCATTCTTTTAAATGGTATAATATAGATAAGCGAGGTAAGATTATGAATTTCGAACAACAACTCCTGAATAAGCACATCCTTATCATTGATGACGATAAAATTTTAAACTCTTCCATAAGAGATATTCTCACTGCCTACGGATTTTCCAATCTAACATCAGCCTATGATATAGAATCTAGTTTGAACATGATTGAAACAGAGCAGTTCGATCTTTTCCTTTTGGACATTATGCTCCCCGATGGTGATGGCTACACATTAGCAAAACATATCCGAAAAAAAGGCGATACTCCTATCCTCTTTCTGACTGCCAAAAATAATCCTGAAGATGAGGTAGCTGGTTTCAATGCTGGTGGTGATGATTATGTCGTAAAACCCTTCATTCCAAAAAATCTTATCTATCGTATTATGGCTCTGCTCAGGAGAAGCTATAAATCAGAACAGGAAGCAATACAGATTGGACAGACTTTGGTGAGTTTTCGGAATGCAACAGTACAAAAGAATGGAGCAGAAATTTCTATTACACCAATTGAAATTAAGATTTTGAAAAAACTTTACGATAATAAAAAATTACATCGTTTCAACTGAATCTCTCTGTGATACGATTTGGGGGAGTGGATAGCTTTGGTTATGAAAACTCTTTGACTGTACATATTCGGAAAATTCGAGAAAAAATAGAAGAAAATCCTTCAAAACCTCAATATTTAAAGACAGCTAAAGGGCTGGGATATAATTGTTATCATGATTATGAACCAAACCAAAATTTTAAGGTATTCACTAAAGAAATTTATCTTTTTTTCCATCATTATC
>CAKMPG010000171.1:0-3087 GCA_927911355.1 Streptococcus mitis
ATTGTAGATTGGTATAAAGATGAATTGTTGAGTCATTGATTTTACAGTTTTGACAAGCATACATCTACCTCATTTCTTTCTTTAGCTTGACCTGTTTAAAGGTCAAAAATAGTCAAATTTCTATACTCTCATTATAACAGGATTGGGGTGTAAAGCAAGTAAAAAGATTGCAGCTTTGAGAAGTTGTTACAATGAAGAACTTTGTGGATTTGGACTATAAAAAAATCCTATTTGTGAGACAAAAAGGATTTTGGTTAGACATGCAGGGTGTAATCCCAGCTTGTTTTGTATTAGTAAAGAAGTTCGTAAATTTCCATTGCAATCAAGTCAATGCTATCAAACGTATAAGTTTCGCGAGCTTCGACATCACGAAGGGTAAAGATTGAGCCGTTTTCTTCGTCGTGACTGTATGCAACTTCTGCAACAACAACTCCTTCGCGTTCAAAATTACGTTTTAAATTTCCGCCGTCTTTTGCCATTGCTTCAAGGCGGTTGATGATTCTAACCAAATGTGATTCCATTTTGATTCTCCTTCATTTCTTATCGTTACTATTTTACCATAAAGGAGGCCAACTTGCCTAGAAAAAACTAAGATTTCTCGCTAATTCTACTAGCTTAAAGTTTTTTTGAATAAATTAGACAAAAGATTTGAATTTTAATTCAATTGATGTTATAATCATACAGTATTCTATTTTAGAAAGCAGTGTGACTATGAATTTTTCTTTTTTACCTAAGTATTTACCTTATTTTAACTATGGGGCTGTTGTGACGGTTCTCATTTCTATCTGTGTTGTCTTTTTGGGAACTATTTTGGGTGTTGTCTTGGCTTTTGGGCAACGTTCAAAGTTTAAACCGCTTGTTTGGCTAGCCAACTTGTACGTTTGGATTTTCCGCGGGACGCCAATGATGGTTCAGATTATGATTGCCTTTGCTCTTATGCATATCAATGCTCCGACTATTCAGGTTGGGATTTTAGGTGTTGACCTTTCTCGTCTGATTCCAGGGATTTTGATTATTTCTATGAACAGTGGTGCTTATGTTTCTGAGACTGTTCGGGCTGGGATTAATGCGGTTCCTAAGGGGCAGTTAGAGGCGGCCTATTCTTTAGGGATTCGTCCTAAAAATGCGATGCGCTATGTGATTTTGCCACAAGCAATCAAAAATATTTTGCCAGCATTGGGGAACGAATTTATCACCATTATCAAGGACAGCTCCCTATTATCAGCTATCGGTGTTATGGAGTTGTGGAACGGAGCTACAACAGTTTCTACAACAACCTATCTACCTTTAACACCACTTTTATTTGCAGCCTTTTACTACTTGATTATTGACCTCTATTTTGACAGTAGCTTTGAAAGCTTTTGAAAAACGTATGGGACAAGGAGATAAAAAATAATGACAGAAACCTTGATAAAAAATTGAAAATTTACATAAATCATTTGGAAAGAATGAAGTATTGAAGGGCATCAACCTCGAGATTAAAAGAGGAGAAGTTGTCGTTATCATCGGTCCTTCAGGGAGCGGGAAATCTACCTTGCTTCGCTCTATGAATTTGTTGGAAGAGGCGACCAAGGGGAAGGTTATCTTTGAAGGAGTCGATATTACGGACAAGAAGAATGATCTATTTGCCATGCGTGAGAAGATGGGGATGGTTTTCCAACAATTCAACCTCTTTCCTAATATGACTGTGATGGAAAATATCACCTTATCACCTATCAAGACCAAAGGTGAAAGTAAGGAAGTTGCAGAGAAGAGAGCTCAGGAACTTTTGGAAAAAGTTGGTTTGCCAGATAAGGCAGATGCTTATCCACAGAGTTTGTCAGGTGGCCAGCAACAACGGATTGCCATCGCGCGTGGTTTGGCTATGGAACCAGATGTTTTGCTCTTTGACGAGCCAACTTCAGCCTTGGATCCTGAAATGGTAGGTGAGGTGCTGGCTGTTATGCAAGACCTAGCCAAGTCAGGAATGACCATGGTTATCGTAACACATGAGATGGGATTTGCCCGTGAGGTGGCAGATCGTGTCATCTTTATGGCAGACGGTGTGGTTGTTGAAGATGGAACACCAGAACAGATTTTTGAACAGACCCAAGAACAACGGACTAAGGACTTCTTGAGTAAGGTTTTGTAATCTATTTTAAAATTTCAAGACAAGATTAATGAAAAGCTCGACCCGAGCTTTTTCTTATAGTTTGAAACTATAGGATTGCCTAGGAAAGAAGTGTTAGAGGGTGCTAGCAGTTTTTGGTATAATGGAAGATAGTTTGAAAGAAAAGAGAAGTGAGATGACACAGATTATTGATGGGAAAGCTTTAGCGGCCAAATTGCAGGGGCAGTTGGCTGAAAAGACTGCAAAACTAAAAGAAGAAACAGGTCTAGTGCCTGGTTTGGTAGTGATTTTGGTTGGGGATAATCCAGCCAGCCAAGTCTACGTTCGCAACAAGGAACGTTCTGCTCTTGCGGCTGGTTTCCGTAGCGAAGTAGTGCGAGTTCCAGAGACAATAACTCAAGAGGAGTTGTTAGACTTGATTGCCAAATACAATCAGGATTCAGCTTGGCATGGGATTTTGGTTCAGTTACCATTACCAAAGCACATTGATGAAGAGGCAGTTCTATTGGCTATTGACCCAGAAAAGGATGTGGATGGTTTTCATCCTCTAAATATGGGCCGTCTTTGGTCTGGTCATCCAGTTATGATTCCATCAACACCTGCAGGAATTATGGAGATGTTTCATGAATATGGAATCGATTTAGAAGGTAAAAATGCGGTCGTCATCGGTCGTTCAAACATTGTTGGAAAACCCATGGCTCAGCTTCTTTGCCAAGAATGCGACAGTGACCTTGACCCATTCACGAACTCATAATCTTGCCAAGGTGGCTGCAAAAGCAGATATTCTTGTAGTAGCAATCGGCCGTGCCAAATTTGTGACTGCTGACTTTGTCAAACCAGGTGCGGTAGTCATTGATGTTGGGATGAATCGCGATGAAAATGGCAAGCTCTGTGGGGATGTGGATTATGAGGCTGTTGCACCACTTGCTAGCCATATCACTCCAGTCCCTGGAGGTGTCGGTCCTATGACCATTACC
>CAKMPG010000172.1:0-12075 GCA_927911355.1 Streptococcus mitis
GCACCAAAGGTTGAAACGCCAAAAGTTGAAACACCAAAGGTTGAAACACCAAAAGGTTGAAACACCAAAAGTTGAAACACCAAAGGTTGAAACGCCAAAAGTTGAAACACCAAAGGTTGAGGCACCAAAGGTTGAGGCACCAAAGGTTGAGGCACCAAAAGTTGAGGCACCAAAAGTAGAAGCACCAAAGATAGAAGTACCAAAATCAAAGACACCAACTGAACAATCGACAAAAGAAACTTCACAAATTCCGACTTCTGTAGCAAGTAAGAGAGAGGAATTGCCTAATACAGGTACAGAAGATCATGCTAATCTTGTAGTCTTAGGACTTCTAGGAGTTTTGAGTGGATTTGGATTTCTTGCACACAAGAAAAAAGAAGTGGAGAAATAGTTTTTTCTAACCTATATTAGAAAAGGGCTCACATCTGTGGGCTTTTTCTCTTTGACAATCTTTTTGCTTTAATAATCTAAAAGATTAGAATTGTCAAAACAATCTGTCTAGGCTTGATTTTATCGCTTATTTACTATAAAATGAGAAGGAAAAACGTCAAACTTTTATATTGCAAATAGGAGAAAACATGACAAAAACATTAAAACGTCCAGAGGTTTTATCACCTGCAGGGACTTTAGAGAAGCTAAAGGTAGCTGTTCAATATGGAGCAGATGCTGTCTTTATCGGTGGTCAGGCCTATGGCCTTCGTAGCCGTGCCGGAAACTTTACTTTCGAACAGATGGAAGAAGGTGTCCAGTTTGCGGCCAAGTATGGTGCTAAGGTTTATGTGGCTGCCAATATGGTTATGCACGAAGGAAATGAGGCTGGTGCTGGTGAGTGGTTCCGTAAACTACGTGATATCGGAATCGCGGCAGTTATCGTGTCTGATCCAGCCTTGATTATGATTGCGGCTACAGAAGCACCAGGTCTTGAAATCCACCTCTCTACCCAAGCAAGTGCCACTAACTATGAAACACTTGAGTTCTGGAAAGAACTAGGTTTAACTCGTGTCGTTTTGGCGCGTGAGGTTTCAATGGAAGAATTGGCAGAAATTCGCAAACGTACAGATGTTGAGATTGAAGCCTTTGTTCATGGAGCCATGTGTATTTCTTACTCTGGTCGTTGTACTCTTTCAAACCACATGAGTATGCGTGATGCTAACCGTGGTGGTTGCTCTCAGTCTTGTCGTTGGAAGTACGACCTTTACGATATGCCATTTGGGAAGGAACGTAAGAGTCTTAAAGGTGAAATTCCTGAAGAATTTTCAATGTCAGCCGTTGATATGTCCATGATTGACCATATCCCAGATATGATTGAAAACGGTGTGGACAGTCTCAAGATTGAAGGACGTATGAAGTCTATTCACTACGTATCAACAGTAACAAACTGCTACAAGGCAGCTGTTGATGCTTATCTAGAAAGTCCAGAGAAGTTTGAAGCTATCAAGCAGGACTTGATTGATGAAATGTGGAAGGTTGCCCAACGTGAATTAGCAACAGGTTTCTACTATGGTACACCATCTGAAAATGAGCAGTTGTTTGGTGCTCGTCGTAAAATTCCTGAGTATAAGTTTGTCGCTGAAGTGGTTTCTTACGATGATGCGACACAAACAGCAACCATTCGCCAACGGAACGTCATTAACGAAGGGGACCAAGTTGAGTTTTATGGCCCAGGTTTCCGTCATTTTGAGACTTATATCGAAGATTTGCATGATGCTAAAGGAAATAAGATCGATCGCGCTCCAAATCCAATGGAACTATTGACTATCAAGGTTCCACAACCTGTTCAAGCTGGAGATATGGTTCGAGCTCTCAAAGAAGGTCTCATCAATCTTTATAAGGAAGATGGAACCAGCGTCACAGTTCGTGCTTAATAAACATGTAGGGGACGAAAGCTTTCTAGTTGCTTTCCCTTTAATCCTATTTACTAAAAGAACATTAGGTTAAAAAAATATATTAATTTCCATCCGAGATTTCATCTCGGATTTTTTCATTATTTTCAGAAAGACCTAGATAATAGACGGATTTATTACAAGTTTTTTCCAAAATTTTCTATATAATAGACTTAAAAATAGTAAAATTGTAAATAATTTTCATTAAACGCTTTCAATGTTAGTAAAAAGTTGACAAATCCAATTTTTAGGACTAAACTAAGTAAGTAAATTTTAATTAAAAGGAGAATTCGTCATGAATTTAACATTTTTCGGTCTATGTCTTGCCTGTATGGGTGTATCTCTTGGTGAAGGTATGTTGATGAACGGTTTGTTGAAATCAGTTGCTCGCCAACCAGATATCATCTCAGAACTACGTAGTTTGATGATCCTAGGGGTTGCCTTTATTGAAGGTACTTTCTTCGTTACTCTTGTCTTTTCATTTATCATCAAAATAAAAAGAAGTATAAATTGAAAAAGGGAGGATTTTAGATGGAAGAAAGTATTAATCCAACCATCAATATTGGTCCTGTTACCTTTAATTTAACCATAGTAGTTTTGACTTTGTTGACTGTAGCACTTATTTTTGGCTTTATTTATTGGGCAACTCGAAATATGACTTTGAGACCCACAGGAAAACAAAAATGTATTAGAGTATTTATTTGATTTTGTTGTTGGATTTACAAAATCAAACCTTGGTCCAATGATAAAGGATTATTCTCTCTTTTATTTCTGTTTATTCCTATTTATGGCCATTGCAAATAATATTGGCTTAATGGCTAGAATTCAGACTACAGATGGTGTAAATCTTTGGACCTCACCAACAGCAAATTTGTCATTTGACTTTGGTCTTGTCTTTTACAATTATCTTAATGACTCACGTAGAAGGAATTCGTCGTCGTGGAATCAAAAAAGTATTTAAAAGCATTTGTAACACCAGGTTTTATGACACCAATGAATCTCTTGGAAGAAGTTACCAATCTCCTTTCACTTGCATTGCGGGTCTTTGGTAATATCTTTGCAGGGGAAGTGATGGCAAGTATGTTAGTCCTACTTTCTCATCAGGCCTTCTATTGGTATCCTATTGCTTTTGGAACAAATCTAATCTGGACTGCATTTTCTGTTTTTATTTCTTGTGTACAAGCATATGTATTTACATTGTTGTCTTCGATGTACTTAGGAAATAAAATTAATGATGAAGAATAGAAAGGAGTAGTTTATGAATGTAACAGTAGGTGAATTGCTTGGTGATTTTATACTAATCGCTGGTTCCTTTATTCTCTTGCTAGTCTTGGTTAAGAAATACGCTTGGTCAAATTTGACTAGCATTTTCGAACAAAGAGCAGAAAAAATTGCAGCAGATATTGACGGAGCTGAACAAGCACGTCAAAAAGCAGAAGTATTGGCTCAGAAACGCGAAGATGAATTGGCTGGTAGCCGCAAAGAAGCTAAGACAATCATTGAGAATGCGAAAGAAACAGCTGAGAAAAGCAAAGCTAGTATTTTAGCAGATGCTAAGCTAGAAGCAGGACGCTTGAAAGAAAAAGCGAACCAAGAAATTGCTCAAAATAAAGCTGAAGCTTTACAAAGCGTTAAGGGTGAGGTAGCAGATTTGACAATCAGCTTGGCTGGTAAAATCATCTCACAAAACCTTGACGGTCATGCCCATAAAGAACTCATTGATCAGTATATCGATCAGTTAGGAGAAGCTTAATGGACAAGAAAACAGTAAAGGTAATTGAAAAATACAGCATGCCTTTTGTCCAATTGGTTTTAGAAAAAGGAGAAGAAGACCGTATCTTTTCAGACTTAGCTCAAATCAAGCAAGTTGCTGAAGAAACAGGCTTACCTTCTTTTTTAAAAAAAGTGGCAGTAGACGAGTCTGACAAGGAAAAAACAATTACTTTCTTCCAAGATTCAGTGTCACCTTTATTGCAAAACTTTATCCAGGTTCTTATCTACAATCACAGAGCAAATCTTTTTTATGATATTCTTGTAGATTGCTTGAACCGACTTGAAAAAGAAACAAATCGATTTGAAGTGACGATTACTTCAGCTCATCCTTTAACTGATGAACAGAAGAGTCGCTTGCTCCCTTTGATTGAGAAAAAAATGTCTCTTAAAGTAAGGAGTGTAAAAGAACAAATCGATGAAAGTCTTATTGGTGGTTTTGTCATTTTTGCCAATCACAAGACAATTGATGTGAGTATTAAACAACAACTTAAAGTTGTTAAAGAAAATTTGAAATAGAAAGTGGTGTTCTTTTGGCAATTAACGCACAAGAAATCAGCGCTTTAATTAAGCAACAAATTGAAAATTTCAAACCCAATTTTGATGTGACTGAAACAGGTGTTGTAACCTATATCGGGGACGGTATCGCGCGTGCTCACGGCCTTGAAAATGCCATGAGTGGAGAGTTGTTGATTTTTGAAAACGGCTCTTATGGTATGGCTCAAAACTTGGAGTCAACAGACGTTGGTATTATCATCCTAGGTGACTTTACAGATATCCGTGAAGGCGATACAATCCGCCGTACAGGGAAAATCATGGAAGTCCCAGTAGGTGAAAGTCTGATTGGTCGTGTTGTGGATCCGCTTGGTCGTCCAGTTGACGGTCTTGGAGAAATCTACACTGATAAAACTCGTCCAGTAGAAGCACCAGCTCCTGGTGTTATGCAACGTAAGTCTGTATCAGAACCATTGCAAACTGGTTTGAAAGCTATTGACGCCCTTGTACCGATTGGTCGTGGTCAACGTGAGTTGATTATCGGTGACCGTCAGACAGGGAAAACAACCATTGCGATTGATACAATCTTGAACCAAAAAGGTCAAGATATGATCTGTATCTACGTAGCGATTGGACAAAAAGAATCAACAGTTCGTACGCAAGTAGAAACACTACGTCAGTACGGTGCCTTGGACTACACAATCGTTGTGACAGCCTCTGCTTCACAACCATCTCCATTGCTTTTCCTAGCTCCTTATGCTGGGGTTGCCATGGCGGAAGAATTTATGTACCAAGGTAAGCATGTTTTGATCGTTTATGATGATCTTTCAAAACAAGCGGTAGCTTATCGTGAACTGTCTCTCTTGCTTCGTCGTCCGCCAGGTCGTGAAGCCTTTCCAGGGGATGTTTTCTACCTTCACAGCCGTTTGCTTGAGCGCTCAGCTAAAGTTTCTGATGAACTTGGTGGTGGATCAATTACTGCCCTACCATTATCGAGACACAAGCAGGAGATATCTCTGCCTATATCGCAACCAACGTGATTTCAATCACTGATGGACAAATCTTCCTTGGTGATGGTCTCTTCAATGCGGGTATTCGTCCAGCCATCGATGCGGGTTCATCTGTATCTCGTGTAGGTGGTTCTGCACAAATCAAAGCCATGAAAAAGGTTGCTGGTACACTTCGTATCGACCTTGCTTCATACCGTGAGTTGGAAGCCTTCACTAAGTTTGGTTCTGACTTGGATGCGGCAACACAGGCTAAGTTGAACCGTGGACGTCGTACAGTTGAAGTCTTGAAACAACCTGTTCACAAACCATTACCTGTTGAGAAACAAGTAACCATTCTCTATGCTTTGACACATGGTTTCTTGGATACTGTTCCAGTAGATGATATTGTTCGTTTCGAGGAAGAGTTCCATGCCTTCTTTGATGCTCAACATCCAGAGATTTTGGAAACCATTCGTGATACAAAAGACTTGCCAGAAGAAGCAGTCTTGGATGCTGCGATTACAGAGTTTCTCAATCAAACCAGCTTCCAATAAGAATAGAGGTGTCAGATGGCAGTATCTCTAAATGATATTAAAACAAAAATCGCCTCAACAAAAAATACTAGTCAAATCACAAATGCCATGCAGATGGTATCAGCTGCTAAGCTAGGTCGTTCTGAAGAAGCTGCTCGCAACTTCCAAGTTTATGCTCAGAAAGTTCGTAAACTTTTGACGGATATTCTTCATGGGAATGGAGCTGGTAGTTCAACCAATCCGATGTTGATTAGCCGTCCAGTTAAGAAGACAGGCTATATCGTCATTACATCAGACCGAGGTTTGGTTGGAGGTTATAATTCTTCTATTTTGAAAGCCGTTATGGAGCTGAAAGAAGAATACCATCCAGACGGTAAAGGTTTTGAATGATCTGTATTGGTGGAATGGGAGCTGATTTCTTTAAAGCTCGTGGTATTCAACCACTTTATGAACTACGTGGCTTGGCAGATCAACCAAGCTTTGATGAAGTTCGTAAGATTATTTCAAAAACTGTTGAAATGTACCAAAATGAACTTTTTGATGAACTCTATGTCTGCTATAACCACCATGTCAATACGCTAACCAGTCAAATGCGTGTGGAACAAATGCTTCCAATTGTTGACTTGGATCCAATGAAGCAGATGATAGTTACAGCTTGACCTTTGAATTGGAAACTAGCCGAGAAGAAATTTTGGAGCAGTTGTTGCCTCAATTTGCAGAAAGTATGATTTACGGTGCTATTATCGATGCTAAGACAGCTGAAAATGCTGCTGGTATGACAGCCATGCAAACAGCGACAGATAATGCTAAGAAAGTCATTAATGATTTGACAATTCAGTATAACCGTGCCAGACAGGCGGCGATTACACAAGAAATTACAGAAATCGTAGCAGGAGCTAGTGCCTTAGAATAGGCACTAGTCCAGCTCGTATGAAAATGAACTTAGGACCTAGTTAAGCTAGGGACCGACAGTATCTTATATAGAATAGGAGAAGGAGATGAGTTCAGGTAAAATTGCTCAGGTTATCGGTCCCGTTGTAGACGTCTTGTTTGCAGCAGGGGAAAAACTTCCTGAGATTAACAATGCACTTGTCGTCTACAAAAATGACGAAAGAAAAACAAAAATCGTCCTTGAAGTAGCCTTGGAGTTGGGAGATGGTATGGTCCGTACTATCGCCATGGAATCAACAGATGGTTTGACTCGTGGAATGGAAGTATTGGACACAGGTCGTCCAATCTCTGTACCAGTAGGTAAAGAAACTTTGGGACGTGTCTTCAATGTTTTGGGAGATACCATTGACTTGGAAGCTCCTTTTACAGAAGATGCAGAGCGTCAGCCAATTCATAAAAAAGCTCCAACTTTTGATGAGTTGTCTACCTCTTCTGAAATCCTTGAAACAGGGATTAAGGTTATCGACCTTCTTGCCCCTTACCTTAAAGGTGGTAAGGTTGGACTTTTCGGTGGTGCCGGAGTTGGTAAAACTGTCTTGATTCAAGAATTGATTCACAACATTGCCCAAGAACACGGTGGTATTTCAGTATTTACCGGTGTTGGGGAACGTACTCGTGAGGGTAATGACCTTTACTGGGAAATGAAAGAATCAGGCGTTATCGAGAAAACAGCCATGGTATTTGGTCAGATGAATGAGCCACCAGGAGCACGTATGCGTGTTGCCCTTACTGGTTTGACAATTGCTGAATACTTCCGTGATGTAGAAGGCCAAGACGTGCTTCTCTTTATCGATAATATCTTCCGTTTCACTCAGGCTGGTTCAGAGGTATCTGCCCTTTTGGGTCGTATGCCATCAGCCGTTGGTTACCAACCAACACTTGCTACGGAAATGGGTCAATTGCAAGAGCGTATTACATCAACTAAAAAGGGTTCTGTAACCTCTATCCAGGCTATCTATGTGCCAGCGGATGACTATACTGACCCAGCGCCAGCAACAGCCTTCGCTCACTTGGACTCAACAACTAACTTGGAACGTAAGTTGGTACAATTGGGTATCTACCCAGCCGTTGACCCACTTGCTTCAAGCTCACGTGCCTTGGCACCTGAAATTGTTGGAGAAGAGCACTATGCAGTTGCTGCTGAAGTAAAACGTGTTCTTCAACGTTACCATGAATTGCAAGATATTATTGCTATCCTTGGTATGGATGAGCTTTCTGATGAAGAAAAGACCTTGGTTGCTCGTGCTCGTCGTATCCAGTTCTTCTTGTCACAAAACTTCAACGTTGCTGAACAATTTACTGGTCAACCAGGTTCTTATGTTCCAGTTGCTGAAACTGTTCGTGGCTTTAAGGAAATCCTTGATGGTAAACACGACCACTTGCCAGAAGATGCCTTCCGTGGTGTAGGTTCTATCGAAGATGTGATTGCAAAAGCTGAAAAAAATGGGATTTTAAGAGGTGATCTATGGCTCAGTTAACTGTCCAGATCGTGACACCAGATGGTCTCGTCTATGATCACCATGCCAGCTTTGTATCAGTTCGAACTCTGGATGGTGAGATGGGAATCTTGCCACGACATGAAAATATGATTGCAGTTTTAGCAGTTGATGAGGTTAAGGTTAAACGTGTAGATGATGAAAATCACGTGAACTGGATTGCAGTGAACGGAGGCGTTATCGAAGTTGCCAATGGCGTTGTCACAATTGTTGCTGACTCTGCAGAACGTGCTCGTGATATCGACGTTAGTCGTGCAGAACGTGCCAAACTTCGAGCAGAGCGTGAAATTGAAGAAGCACAAGACAAACACTTGATTGACCAAGAACGTCGTGCGAAGATTGCACTGCAACGTGCCATTAACCGTATTAATGTCGGAAATAGACTATAAGAAAAAAATGAACTTGAGTTACCAAGTTCATTTTTTATGTTTTCTTAAGGGGCAAAACTGATGCAGACTGCTTCTGGGACATGGAAGTCATTAGAAAGTTCTGCTAGACGTCCAGTTTCAGAGTTGCGTTTAAAGACGGTTGCATTGTCAGAGTCTTGATGGACAGCAATGACAAATTCTTGATCCGGTGTCAAATCAAAATCACGTGGAGTCTGACCATGTGTCGGAACGATTTCTAACAACTCTAAGCTACCGTCCGCAAGAATTGTATATACTGCGATAGAATCATGACCCCGGTTAGAGGCGTAGAGGTATTTACCATCTTTAGAGAGACGAATAGCAGCAGTACCATTAAAGCCTTCATAACCGTCTGGTAGAGTTGAAATGACTTGCATGCGTTCAAATTCGCCAACACCATCGTAGATTAGAACCTCGATAGTGCTATTGAGTTCACAAATGAGATAAGCGATTTTATAATGGTTATGGAAAATAATATGGCGTGAGCCTGCTCCTGGCTGGCTATGATAGGTATAGAGCTTAGATAATTTTCCTTCTGAATCAAGATCATAAGTAATTACTTGGTCAGTACCCAAGTCGCAGGTCACTAGATAGTGGTCAGGTGTTAAATCTGAATAGTGAACATGTGGAGAAGCTTGATTTTCATGTGGACCTTGGCCGCTGTGTTGATCCACATCACTAAGTAGAAGACGACCATCTTCCTGGCGTTTATAAACAAGTACCTGTCCTTTATGGTAGTTGGCAGCATATACCAAATCACGCTTTTCATCCACGGCAACATAACAGTGGGGAGCTCCTTCTTCAACGACATGATTTAATAAGGTACCATTAGTTTGATAGGCTGCAATTCCACCCTTATCGTCTTGACTACCAACAGTGTATAAATGTTGATGCTGGTCAAAGGCAAGGTAGGTTGGACTTGGCTCAGTAGCAAAAAGTTCTAGATTTGAAAGCTGACCAGTTTCTGTATCGAAGTCTGCCTTGTAAATCCCTTGGGAAGTCCGACGTGTATAAGTTCCAAAATAAACAGTTCTTTCATAACTTTACCTCTAAAATAAAGATATGACTATTATATCACAAAAATGCTAGTATGAAGAAATCAACCTTGGCAAGAGCTTTACCTAATTCTTTTGATGATAATATTAGAAATTTTTCATTGATTTACTTAATAAAAGTGCTATAATAATCTTATACAAATTGCAAAGGAGTTTGTTTATGAAAAAACGTGTTTTCTTAGCATCAGGAGTTGCTGTACTCTCGGCAGCTGTCCTAGCAGCGTGTTCATCTGGTAATGCTAATAAAGAAGCAAATAAACCAGTTACTTATGCCTATGTATTTTCATCAGATCCTTCTACTCTGGATTATACAGTTTCTGGAAATGTCAGCACTAAACAGGTCACAGGTAACGTTATTGACGGTTTGCTTGAAAATGACCAATATGGGAATCTTGTTCCATCAGTGCAGAAGATTGGACTGTTTCCAAAGATGGTTTGACCTATACTTATAAAATCCGTCAGGGTATCAAATGGTATACCAATGAGGGGGAAGAGTATGGTGAAGTCAAGGCTCAAGACTTTGTGACTGGTCTGAAACACGCAGCAGATAAGAAATCACAGGCTCTTTATCTCGTACAGGATTCTATCAAAGGATTGGATGACTATGTAAATGGGAAAACAACAGATTTTTCTAGTGTTGGGGTAAAAGCAACTGACGATTATACTGTAGTCTATACTTTGAACCATCCAGAATCTTTCTGGAATTCAAAAACAACAATGGGAGTCCTTGCACCAGTTAATGAAGACTTTTTAGCTTCTAAAGGAGATGACTTTGGTAAACCAACGGATGTAACGAGCATTCTATATAATGGGCCTTATCTCCTCAAAGGTCTTACATCTAAGTCTTCTATCGAAATGACCAAAAATCAAAACTACTGGGATAAACAAAATGTCTTTATTGATGATATCAAGTTATCCTTCTTTGATGGTCAAGATGCAGACTCTCTAGGACGCGGTTTTGATGAGGGACACTATCCAGCTGCACCACTCTTTAAAAACTCTGCTAACTATGAACGTCTAAAAGAAAAATACAAGGATAATATTGTGTATGGTCAACAGCGTGGAGGAGTTTTTTATATCTCAACCAATATCGACCGTGTAAATTACAATCACACTGCTAAAACAAGTGATGCAGAAAAAACTTCTACTAAGAAAGCCTTGTTAAACAAAGATTTCCGTCAAGCCTTGGCTTTTGCGGTAGATCGCAAAGCAGGGATCTCTCAAGTATTTGGTGATGAAGTAGGACCTCGTAAGTTACGGACAAGTTTCACTCCTCCAACATTTGTTCAAGTAGGAGATCAAACATTTGGTCAAGTTACTAAGACAGAATTGGATAAATTGGATAATGTCTGGAAAGATGTCAGTCTTGATGATGCCCAAGATTCACTTCATAATGTAGACAAGGCTAAGGCTAAATTTGAAGCTGCTAAGAAAACCCTTCAAGCTGATGGAGTACAGTTCCCAATTCATTTAGATTTGCCAATTTCTTCATCAAATCCAGATTTTATTCGTCAGGTTCAGTCTTATAAACAATCCATTGAGGAAGCCTTAGGCTCTGACAATGTAGTTGTTGATATTCAACAAGTTTCTGATGACGAATTGGGAAGTATGACTACTCTAGCTACTTCCAATGCAAATACTGACTGGGATATTAATGCAGTCAGTGGTTGGACTCCAGACTTTGCAGATCCATCGACTTATCTAGATGTATTTGATCCAACTTCAGGTCCAAGTCTCCTAAGTGCTCTTGGTGTGGCACCAGGAACAGACAATCCAGTTATTAAAACAGTTGGATTGGATAAATACAAAGAACTGATTGATGATGCAAATAGTGAGAAAACAGACCTTCAAAAACGTTATTCCAAATATTCTAAGGCTCAAGCTTGGTTGTCAGATAGTGCACTTGTTATTCCAGTATACTCTGATGGTGCTCAAATGCTAGTGACGAAAATGGTTCCTGGCAGTGGTGCCGGTGGCTGGGTAGGTGACAAGACTAGTGAAAATAGCTACAAGTATCTGAAAATCCAAGATAAGATTGTCACTACTAAAGAAATGGATGAGTTCCGCAAGAAATTTGCTGATGAAAAAGCCAAATCCAATGCTGATTATCAGAAGAACTTAGACCGTCATATTCAAGACTAATCGAATCTCCTCTTTTGAGGAGATTTTTTATGTTGCTGTCTCCATGTAAGCACTTTAAAAAAGAGTTATTTTGATTTAAAAATGGTATAATGAGAGAACAATAGAAAGGAAGTATTTATGGAGCAAAAAGAGAAACATTTTAGCCTATCTTGGTTTTTCAAGTGGTTTTTGGATAACAAGGCCATTACGGTATTTTTGGTAACCTTATTATTGGGACTCAATCTGTTTATTTTAAGCAAGATTAGTTTCTTATTTTCACCTGTTTTAGACTTTTGGTCAGTCGTGATGTTGCCAGTCATTCTATCTGGTTTACTATATCTATTTATTAAATCCTATAGTTGATTGGATGGAGAA
>CAKMPG010000173.1:0-2925 GCA_927911355.1 Streptococcus mitis
AGGACTGGTCACCTCGTGAATATAGTGCTGGTCCACATACATGAGTTGGGGCTGCCCCTCTTCTCCTGTGATGACATGACGGTCCCATAATTTATCAAAAATCGATTTTCCTGCCATCCATTACCTCCAAATAAAATATAAAGCTACTAGTGTGGACACCATCCCGAGAAACCAAACTGTTTTAAAATACCATTTCGAGTCTTATGGTGAAAGATGATTCCTGCCAAACAGGCACCAAAACCACCACAAGTAAAGGCTAAAATGAGTAAGATTTTCTCTGGGATGCGCCAAACTCTTCTCCTTGCCTTAGATTTGTCAATGCCATAAATCAAGAAAACCATGACATTCCAAATCAAAAGGACTAGAGTAATTCTTTCGTCTAACTTCATAACCTTGCAATAATAGCTTCTGTCATTTCCTTAGTCGAAGCCTGTCCACCTATATCTCTTGTTAAAATGCCAGCCGCTAAACTAGCTTCAACAGCACGCTCAATACGCTCTGCATCCTCATAACGACCAAAACTATCTCTCAACATCATGGCCACTGATAAAATCATGGAGATAGGATTTGCAATGCCTTGACCAGCAATATCAGGAGCTGAACCGTGAATAGGTTCATAGAGACTTGGTCCATTTTCAGAGTGACTGGCTGATGGCATAACCCCAAGTGTGCCAGATAGAACGCTTGATTCATCAGAGATAATATCTCCGAAAAGATTTTCTGTCACGATGACATCAAACTTAGCAGGATTGGTAATCATGAGCATGGCAGCTGAGTCCACTAACTGGTGTTCCAAGGTCACATTTGGAAAATCCTGTGCGACCTCCTCAGCTACTTTCCGCCAGAGTTTTGATGTTGCCAACACATTTTGCTTATCGATGCTGGTAAGGATTTTTCTCCGATTTCTTGCGATTTCAAAGGCCTTACGAATAATCCGCTCCACTTCCTCATAGCTATAATCGTTGATATCACGCGCTTTTCTTTCTTCAAGAATATGATCCCCAAAGTAAATCCCGCCTGTCAACTCACGCACCACGACAAAGTCTACACCAGCAATTCGTTCCGGTTTGAGTGGTGACAAATGCTTGAGACTGTCAAAGATTTTTACAGGGCGAATATTAGAGTAAAGATTGAGTTCCTTACGGAGAGCCAGCAAGCCTTGTTCAGGCCGAACCGCTGCTCCATCATACTGAGGACTACCGATAGCCGCTAGGAGAATAGCATCTGCTTCACGACATACCTTGAGAGTTTCATCAGGTAAGGGATGCCCTGCAGCATCGATACCTGCACCTCCAAAAGGTCGTCTATCAATCTCATAGTCAAAACCTGTTTTTTCAGCTAGAGCCTCCAGAACTTCTAAACCGGCCTCCATGATTTCTGGACCGATTCCGTCCCCTGCTAGGGCCACTATTTTCTTTGTCATAGCATTCTCCTTTACACACTAGGCATGTCACGATAGGAAACACTGCGTCCCATCTCACCAGCATTCTCTTTTTGAACAAAGGTATTAGCATTAATGTAGGCAATAGCAGAAGCTTTCAACACATCAAAGTCCAGACCTGCTGCGTTAAAGATGGTTTCTGTATCTCTATTTTCAACAGTTACCAAGACCCGAGCTTGGGCATCAATTCCATCTGTCACCGCGTCAATAGTGTAAGACACCAAGCGAACAGATTGATTGAAGAATTTGTCAATAGCGTTGAAGATCGCTTCAACGGAACCTTGCCCTGTTGCATTAAATTCGACTTTCTCACCATCCATATTGGCTAGGCTAACGAGTGCTTCAATGTCATTATCTGCATGAGTTTGCAGTTGTAAATCATCAAAGTGGAATCCTTCTGGATTTTCAACCATGGTTCCAGCTACCAGAGCACGAATATCTGCATCTGTGATTTCTTGTTTCTTGTCGGCCAGTGCCTTGAACTTAGCGAAGAGTGGTTTGATGTCCTCTTCTGTGAAGTCTAGGGCCAATTCTCTTAGTTTCTCGACAAAGGCATGGCGACCAGACAATTTTCCAAGTGGGAGGCTATTACTCTTGACACCGACCAATTCAGGAGTGATGATTTCATAGGTAAGAGGATTTTTAAGGACTCCGTCTTGGTGAATACCAGATTCGTGAGAGAAGGCATTGCCACCAACGACGGCCTTGTTTTTAGGAACTGGAATTCCTGAGAAGCGAGAAACCATTTCTGACGTATTGATTGTTTCATTTAAAACAATACTGGTTTCTGCTTGGTAGTAATCTTGGCGAATATTGAGAGCAACTGCTATTTCTTCCAAGGCAGCATTGCCAGCTCGCTCACCAATACCGTTGATAGTCCCTTCGACACGTCCTGCCCCATTCTTGACAGCAGCAAGGCTATTTGCCACTGCCATTCCAAGGTCATCGTGGCAGTGAGGCGAATAGACAATCTGACGATCTGTCTTGACATTCTCAATCAAGTGTTTGAAGATAGCACCGTATTCCTCTGGTGTGGTAAATCCTACCGTATCAGGGATATTGATATAAGATGCACCTGCATCAACCGCTGTTTGAACAACTTGCAGGAGGAATTCCAACTCTGTTCTAGTCGCATCCTCTGGAGAGAATTCAACCACTTCAAACTTAGAACGGGCATATGAAACATGATCCTTAATAGCTTCTAAAATCTCTTCCTTACTCTTATTGAGCTTATACTTTCGGTGTATCGGACTGGTAGCGATAAAGACGTGAACCTGTGGATACTTGGCATCCTTGAGAGCCTCGTAACAAGCATCAATATCAGACTTGACAGAACGTGCTAACCCAGTCACCGCCGTTTTTTTCAAGACCTTGGCGATCTCCTGAACTGCTGTGAATGAATCAGGACTCGCAGCTGGAAAACCAGCTTCAATGGCTGAAATACCCCATTTCTCAAGCTGTCTTGCAATGGCAATTTTTTCCTT
>CAKMPG010000174.1:0-4103 GCA_927911355.1 Streptococcus mitis
ATCAGAAGAAAATGAAGACAAGTACCTTCGTGGATGCTCACACGAGTGCCGTGTTCACCCACGTAACCGCTATGTTTCAGAAAATGAATTGACACAAGCTGAAGTGATCGAGCGCCTAGCCGCTATCGGTGAAAGCTTGGACCAAGTAGCTACTGTATAAGATTTAAACAGTCCTTAGGGGCTGTTTTTCTATGCTTTTTACTCAAAAATCTAAAAGTTTGTTTCTGTATCTTTCAGGAAAATAAGGTATACTATATGTAAACGATTTCAAAGGAGTTCAGTTATGACGAAAACATTTTTTATTCCAAATAAACAGAGCATTTTAGGAGAACAGGAAATTTTGACTGCCAAGTCTATCTTGGCCTTGGTGGATGGTTTGGAGTCGCATAGCTATGATGCTATCTATCTCCGTCAGCCTCTTAATCGTCTTGAGTATATCGAGTGTGCGATAGTGGGGCAATCACAATTTCTTTTTAAGGTCAGTTATGCTGATAGTCAAAAGGCTTACCGTATCGATCTTCCTGACCTACTCACGAAGACAGACTGGCAGATTATCAAATCATTTTTAGATGCTCTGCTTGCTTATACAGGAACTGAGATTGAAGGACTAGATGGTTTTGATTTTGAAGCTTATTTCCAAGCAAGTATTCAAGCCCATCTGACAGACGCTGCAGCCCGTTTTACGATTTGCCAAGGAATTTTTAATCCTGTTTTCTTTGGTCATGAGGACTTGAAAAGCTTTTTAGAGGAAAATGGCTTGGCTCAGTTTGAAGCGCGTGTACGTGCGGTTCAAGAGACAGATGCCTACTTTGCAAGAGTTTCCTTCTATCAGGATGGAGAAGGCCAAGTGCACGGTGTTTACCATCTGGCTCAAGGAGTCAAGACAGTATTACCGAGAGAACCATTTGTTCCTACTGCCTATATTGAGCAATTGGTGGATAAGGAAGTGCAGTGGGAGATTGACTTGGTTCAAATCACAGGAGACGGCTCTAAACCAGAAGACTATGAAGCCATTGTCCGCTTAGACTATGCAAAATTCCTAGAGTCACTACCATCAGCATCTTACCACCAACTAGATGCCAATCAATTAGAAGTGCAACCCATCTTAGACAAAGATTTTAAAGCATTAGCACAAGAAAAGTAAAGCAGAAGCAGGTCAATTGCTATTTAGCGTGCGAAATATGGTTTAGTCTTGTTAAGTTTTGTAATATAAAATTTTAAGAATTGCTTAGTTCAATAAAAAACAGCATAATATAAAAAATATAATATTATTCGGTAACTAATTATCAGGAGATTTTAAGATGGATATCAAGAAGGAAGTAGGTAAAAGAATCCGAATGTTGCGAGAGATGAAACATATCACTCGTGAAACTCTTTGTGATGATGAAACTGAGATAACGGTGCGCCAATTAGCACGGATTGAATCAGGCCAGTCTTCCCCGAGTTTATCCAAGGTAGAGTATATAGCTTACAAACTAGGCTGTTCAATTTCACATATAGTAGATATGGATCATATGATTTACCTCCGAGTACTGATATTAAGGATAAACTCATTAAGTTTCAAACTATGGAGATGATGATAGAATCCAAGTTAAGGAAGAGTTGTTTGAAAGAGTTTACGAACACTATTATGACAGTCTACCTGAGGATGAGCAGATTGCAGTTAGTGCCTTACAAGCTAGTTTTGATGTCTTTGTAAGTGAAGATGCAGGTTTTGGCGATGCTTTGCTGGATGAATATTTTGAACAAGTAAAGATAAGGAAAAACTATTCGGTGAATGATTTGCTTCTGATAAAATTGTACTTTGTTTCGTGTTTAGCAAGACCGATTGGGTATCATCATGAACTGTTTTGGATGCTTTCTAAAAAACTTATAAGAGAAACAAATTCATCCGATTTAGAGACAGCTTATATGTTAAAGAGAACAGTGCTTGATTCTTTAGCTGTTCAATGGATGGAAAAATCTTACTCCACTTTTGAGCCTTATGTTAAGGCGATGAACAGGCTGATGATTTTATCGCAGGATTTTCAAAACAAGCCAATTGTTGATATGCTTGAAGCTATGTGTACCTTATTTCATAAACGGGATAAGGAAAAAGCCATCCGCTTATACGATAGAGCTATTATTTGTGCTCAAGCATTTGGAGACCAAGTATTAGAAGCGCGTATATTGGGAGAAAAAGAAAAAGATTTAAAAACTTTTGAGGAAATGGAGAGCTAACATGACATTTTTTGTCATGTTTTTTTATTTTTGAAAGCGCTATACTATGATCATAAAGAACAAGAGATAAGGAGGAAAGAAGCATGTTTGGATTTGAAGTATTCTTAAGTCTTAGTTTTTGGTTTTCTGGATAGGAGATAGAAATGGAAGATTTTAGTATCTCGCTAGAGACGTTTACACAAACTCGCCACAGTTTGCTGTTTCGAAATAACACGACGGAGCAAAAGTTGGTACAAATAGAGTTGAATAAGGAACCATTCCGTTTAGCTATTTTAGATGCAGGCGAAGAGCGAGTTTTAATCTTACCAGAAGAATTATCTATTATCGAAAGTTTTAGAATTTCAGAAGTGGAGGACAATCCATGATGTCAAAAAAACATGTTGTAGAGACAATGGTTCTTCTTGTGATAGCATCTTTATTTTTAGCAGGATTTTACTATCAAAACCAGGAATCTCATCATCAAGAAGAAACAGCGCAAGAGCTCCTCTTAAAAAAAGAGGAGGAAATAAACCAATATATTTCAAAAACTAAAAATACAACATTCAAGAATGCATTGTTAACCTCTAATGAGGGAGCACAGGTTCAACTATCAGATTATAAGTTTAGACCAAAGGTTGTGGTATTCTGGGCTAGTTGGTGTCCTGATTGCCAAAAAGAGCTCCCAATCATTCAGCGCCTTTATGATAAATACCAAGATAAAGTTGATTTCTTTATGGTGGATATAGTTGATGGGGAACGTGAAACACTTGAAACCTCTCATCAATTTTTAAGGAATCAGGGTTTTACCTTTCCAGTTTATATAGATCAAGATTTACAAGCTTTTAAGTTTTTTGATGTAAAAGCTATTCCAACAATATTTATAGTGGATAAAGATGGGATAGTGAAACAAATTTATGTAGAACAAGGAAGCGAAGAAATCTTGTCTAAAGATTTAAAACAGTTAATAAATGACTGAAATGAGAATCTCATTTGGTTATTATAAAAAATTTTTTAAAAGGAGGGTTTTCTGATGAGAAAACTAACTGGACGTGTCAAAAGACACATTGTAGCAGGTCGCTTTTGTATTATAGGTCTTCGATATGGAGTAGGCATATTTTGTTGGGATTAAATAGGAGGATGAAGTAGTGAAAAAACTAAGTAACAAAAATAAACAGCACATTGTAGCAGGTCGCTTTTGTATTATAGGTCTTCGATATGGAGTAGGTATATTTTGTTGGGATTAAAAGGAGGGTTAAGTAATGAAAAAACTAAGTAATAAACATAAAAAACACATTGTGGCAGGTCAATTTTGTGCTGTTTCACCACTCGGTATTTATGGAATGCTCACAGGTATTGGGTTCTTCTGCTGGAGTTAACGTAATCTAAAAATCTCTGGCAGGGTTCATTCCTTGTCAGAGACTTTTTAATATAATGAACGGAGAGAAACTATGAATCGTGTGATTTTAAGTCTTAAAAAATATTGATAAAACATATGGGAAAGAACAGGTTTTACATAATATTTCCTTTGATATTGAGCAAGGGGAAATATGTGGTCTTATCGGAGAGAATGGTGCTGGAAAGACAACATTAATGAGAATTCTTCTAGGACTCATTCGAGCTGATAAGGGAGAAATCAAGAGTGTTTCTCAGCATAAGATTGGCAGTATTATCGAATCACCTGCCCTTTATCCAAACTTGACTGGGCGTCAACACTTGCAATATTATAAAACAAGATTTGGTTTAAAGACAGATATCATAAAAATGTTGGAATTGGTTCGCCTAACCAAACCATCATGGGACAGAAAAGTAAAAAACTATTCTCTTGGAATGAAGCAAAGATTATCCAAAAGAGCAATTGCTATCGATAATCTTTGCTTCATTCCAAGAGAATAGTTTTTTACTTT
>CAKMPG010000175.1:0-3841 GCA_927911355.1 Streptococcus mitis
CCAACCAATTCTGGGTCAAGGGCTGAAGTTGGTTCGTCTAAGAGCAAGACATCTGGTTTCATAGCGAGTGCACGCGCTAAGGCAACCCGTTGCTTTTGTCCACCTGATAAATGTCGAGGGTAATGGTTTTCACGGTCAGAAAGCCCAACCTTAGCCAACTCTTCCTTGGCAATCTTAGTTGCTTCTTGGTCAGATAATTTCTTGACAACAACCAAGCCTTCTTTCACATTATCAAGTGCCGTGCGGCGTTCAAACAAATTAAACTGTTGGAAAACCATAGACAGCTTACGGCGTAGGGCAAGGATTTCTTCTTGAGTGATTTTAGAAAAATCAACTGAGAAATCATCAATCTGAATAGAGCCACTGTCAGGTGTTTCAAGATAATTGAGACTGCGAAGGAAGGTTGATTTTCCAGCTCCTGAAGAACCAATCAAGGCTACAACTTCCCCTTTTTGAATATCTAAGTCCAGATGATCCAAGACAGTCTGTCCTGAAAAGGATTTGCTTAAATTCGAAATCTTAATCATTAACGAAGGTCTCCTTTCACATCTGCTTGCACTGTATCGGGTGCAGAAATAGCCATTTTTCTCTCGATGAAACGACCAAGGCTTTCAATTCCGATATTGACTACCCAATAAACAAGGGCAACGGAGATAAAGCGTTCAAAGTAGCGGTAATCAGCTCCACCCAAAATCTGAGCTTGGGCAAAGACTTCCACAACACCCGCACTAAAGGCTAGAGAAGTTCCTTTGGTCAAGCCGATTAGGGAATTGATTAAGGTTGGAGTCGCCACAACGGCCGCATTTGGAATAATCACGCGACGATAAACTTGCGCTCGGGTCATCCCCAGACTGCGTGCCGCCTCAATCTCACCAGGATTGACTGAGAGAATGGCTGCACGAATGGTTTCACTAGCATAAGCTGCTTCATTAAAGGCAAAGGCGACAATTGCAAAAGCAGCGGCTGGAATCGCATTGATATTGAAACCAGTTCCCCATTGCTGATTGAGAGCTTTCAAAGCCAAAGGAATTCCGTAGTAGGTCAACATGAGTTGCACCAAAATCGGTGTCCCTTTTAAGAAGCTAACAAAGAAGGCCTGCAAGGGGTATAAAATTTTGACACGATTGATCTTCACAATGGCAAAAAGAAGCGCCAAAACCAAGCCAAAAAGAGCACCACCAATGGTCAACATAATCGTTATTGGAAGTTGTTGGACAATTCTCGGGATTCCATCAAAGACCGAACGCAAGCTAAAAAGCTTGCCATCCGGAATCAATTGCATCAAGTTTTGGTACCAATCTGATGCTAAAATCGTTGTAACATTCATAAAAACATCCTCTCCTGATAATGATTCATTCTACCATACTTCTGCCGTCAATGAAATTATTTGCTACGGTCAGGTACAGACTTTGTCTACCTACTAGTTTATCATACTTTGAAACAGGGAGGTTATATATTTTATCTATCAAAGAGATAGATAAAAACTATTTCAATCCCAATTCTTCATAAGGTTTTCGATAACCGATTTGCTTAACAGTTCCATTTTCTACTAAAATGGGTCGTTTTAACAACATACCGTCACTTGCTAGCAACTCAGCCGCTTCTTGGTTTGACAGGCTTCCTACCTTATCTTTCAGCCCTAATTCACGGTATTTGATCCCACTGGTGTTGAAAAAATTGCTTCAACTCGAAACCTGAGGTCTCTAGCCAGTTTAAAATAACTTCTTGGCTAGGTGTTTCTTCGACGATGTGGACGGCTTTATAGTCCACACCGAGTTGATTTAATTCTTGTTTTGCTTTTTTACAAGTTGAACATTTTGGGTATTCGATAAATTCTAACATGTCTTTTACTTTCTATTTTATATCTTTAAAATCTGCGTCTTCATGCTCCAAGAGCCAAGCTTTCTTTTCCACTCCTGCAGCATAACCTGTCAGACGCTTGCCCGCTCCCAGCACCCGATGACAAGGTACTAGGATAGACCACGGATTGCGCCCCACTGCTCCACCAATTGCTTGGGCAGAAGCCACTTGCAGGTCTTGGGCTATTTGTCCATAGGTCACTGTCTGACCATAAGGAATTTCCTGTAAATAGGACCAAACTCGCTTTTCAAAATCCGTTCCGATTGGAGCCAAGGGCAGGTTGGATAAATCCTGAGGCTTGCCTTTAAAGTAAGCATCTAAGCAAGCAATAACTGGGTCTAAAATGGGATGACTAACAACTTCTTCTATTATTTCATACCCTAGTCCCCTCTCAAAATGCTTCTGCTCCTGCACCCAAATGCCATACAGATGTTGCTCGTCGGCAACCAAAGACAAGGTTCCTATTGGCGAAAAGTAGCGCATTTTTACGTACTTCTTTTGCATTATTTCTTCAATTTTTGATAGGCCAAGCGTTCGCCATCAACTGGAACCTTACCAACCTGTTTAAAACCAAGTTTTTCAAAAATATGTTGCATAGCTTTGTTTTCAGCATGCGTATCTGAGCGAAAATCAAGATAGTCAAAACCTTCAATCAAGCCCTCTAAGAAGGTTTGAGCAACTCCTTGTCCCTGGACATCTGCTGCCACAGCAATACGGTGAAAGACTATGTACTCTGACTCTCCAGCTTGCCATTTTCCTTCATAAATGGCTTCATAGGCTGCCTCTGGACTCTTGGTCACAGCTGCATAAGCTAGTAGTTCTCCCTCTTCCAAGGCTACGTAGGCTTGACCTGAGATAATATCTTCAATAATAATATCAGCATTTGGATAGCCATTTTGCCACTGGTCACTACCAGCTTCTGCTAAACATTTCTTGGCTTCCTCCATCACCTGCATAATGGCATCTACTTCATTTGGAAAAGCTAAACGAATCTCCATCTGTTCTCCTCTTTTCTGACTAGTTTCTCCCATCATAGCATAATTTAAGCCTTTTCACAAGCAGTTAAAACTTGACTTTCTGTTTTTGTTATTTTATAATCTAGTTATAAAAACTAGATAAAAAGGAGTTGGAAATGAAAACTACCTTTTCCTACCCAAAATGGGCAGAAATTCCAAACATTGACCTCTATCTGGACCAGGTTCTGCTCTATGTCAATCAGGTCTGCGCCCCTATTTCTCCTGATAAAGACAAGGGACTAACAGCATCTATGGTCAATAATTATGTGAAACATGGTTACCTGACAAAGCCTGACAAGAAAAAATACCAACGCCAACAGATTGCCCGTTTGATTGCTATCACAACCCTCAAGTCGGTATTCTCTATTCAAGAAATAGCCCATACACTTAATACTCTACAAAGTCAAGCAAGTTCAGACCAACTCTACGATGCTTTTGTAAACTACATGAACCAAGGAATTGATCCAGCTAACCCCATTATCCAAAGTAGCTGCCAAACCGTTAAACTCTATCATCAAACTCTAGCCTTAATCGATCATACTCAAGAGGAGGTAATCCAATGAACACTAGTCTTAAACTCAGCAAACAACTCAGTTTTGGAGAGGAGATTGCTAATAGCGTGACTCATGCCGTAGGTGCAGTCATCATGCTCATCTTACTGCCTATTTCATCCACCTATAGTTATGAGGCACACGGATTTTTTATCCTCTATCGGCGTTTCCATTTTCGTTATTAGTCTCTTTCTCATGTTTCTATCATCCACCATTTATCACTCTATGGCCTATGGTTCGACCCATAAATATGTCTTGAGAATCATCGACCATTCGATGATTTATGTGGCTATCGCAGGGTCTTATACACCAGTCGTCTTAACCTTGATGAATAACTGGTTTGGCTATCTAATTATTGCCATCCAGTGGGGAACGACCATCTTTGGTATTCTCTATAAAATCTTTGCTAAAAAA
>CAKMPG010000176.1:0-4407 GCA_927911355.1 Streptococcus mitis
GAAGAAGTATTAAATCTTCAATTAGTATCTGTTCAAGTTGACGAAACAGATGAAGTTGATGGAATGCGATTTAGTACATTCAGTACAAACCGTTGCGGTAACTGGAGTGCTTTTAGTTGGGCAAATTGTTAATTCATTTAAATTGTAAACTTTAGAGATTCTCTGGAGTTATGGATGTCGTTCCAATATGTGCACGTTGGAATGTTAGTGCTTATATGGGGGGAACAGAATCCTCTCTTGATTGAAGACAAGCTAGTCATTAGGCTGGTTTGTCTTTTTGTCTCTTTGTCAACTGTAGTGGGTTGATATAATAGTATTAGTGAGTGGGATAAAAGTTTCATTTAGTTTATTCAGTACAAATTTAACGGGTCAAGATTTATATACTGGTGGTGTTTTTGGGGCTGAGAGAAGTATCTTGATTTTATGTGTGGTTTTTATACTTACAGTTGTTCTGCTCCAAAGAGCTTGTAGAGAAGAATTAGCTCATAAAGGAGATTGATTATTTTGATATCAAAAAAATGCACAGGATAACCTGATGCATTTTTTAGCGACAATGCTTGCTACTTCCTTCTGTCGAATTTAGACAATTTTAAATAAAAGAATGAAATATGCCCTACTGTATTTTTAGACGAAGAACGTTTGTTAATAATACTCAAATTTATTTCAAAATCTTTGTTTAGTATGAATTTTAGCTCGACAGAAAAAATAAAAAAATGTGATAAAAAATTTCAACTACTCTTATCTATAATAAAGCTACCTGTTCTTTGAAAATTGAATCCACTCCGTCTTGATTAGCGTGCCTGTGTAAGTAGGGACTGAGAGTATTTCCCTGTGAAGGCAACTGGCACAAGACGTGTGTGAGAATTTTCTAACAGACACGGAGTTTATCGTTACCAGACTTAAACGATGCGACAAACTAGATAAAGGAGTTAATCATGAAGGTAGTAAACTTGTATGACTTGAAACAAATGGGAAATAAAGGTGGTTGCACCATCCAATTGATTCATCACTTTCCTTTTGGTATGGGCTTAGGACATCTCAAAAAAGACTACATTGAATTTAAACGTGTTGGTATCGTTGATGGGAAAGCAGTAGAAGTTACTCTTCGAGAACCTTATTCGAGAGATCTACTGAAGGTTGTCAAGTCGATTAAGCAACGTCAGAAATTGATAGCTTATCGTTATAAAGAAGGAAAGCTGCTATTTGTTAAGAAGGAGGCATCAGATGTCCTCTGAACAACAGGAACGAATGGCAGTTCAATATGCAGAGCGTAGTCTTTTATTTACTGTCAAAAGTCTTTTAAAGATTCTAGAATGGTCTAGACGTCAGGCTTTAGCACAGGATTCCGCCTATAAGATAGGAGTGCAGAAATTAGAAGAATTGCTACAATCTCCTTATTCGATTGATACGATTAATCTGAAAAAAGATTTTTTAGACAAACCAATTGATATAGAGAAATTTAAAGCTTTTTAGAAAAGAAGAGATTCCTTAGCCATTGCTTGGCAAGGGATTCTCTGCATTTCTACACGAAAGACCGTTCGATTCTAGACAATCATTTAGACCATCTGTTAGAAAAAATGGTTAATGATCCGAAGAAATTAGCTGATTTTACCATGGATAAGTCATTGGACGATGCAATTGATGAGGCTAAATCTCAAATTACCTTTAGACAAGAAGGAGCCGTCAAACAGAAAGAGATGGTGAGATGATGTACAGTGGAAAGAAATTCCTACTATTCTCACTGTTAGGTATCTTACTAGGCTATCTTTTTCATCGTTTGACGCTTTTGTATGATTCCTATACTGGAAATACATTAGATAAATGGACTCATCTTCTGATGGAAGGTCAAGATGAAGTTCTTCAGTCGCCATGGAATGTTTCCTTTACTGGAAAATCAAGTGCTTTTTTTCTACTAGGCTTTGTGATGATGTTGCTGGTTTATCTCTATCTAGAGACTGGTAAAAAACAATACCGAGAAGGGGTAGAATACGGGAGCGCCCGTTTTGGAACTCTAAAAGAAAAGAAGCTCTTTTACGGTAAGGAATTTTCTCATGATACAATCTTAGCACAAGATGTTCGTTTGACATTATTAGATAAAAAACCACCCCAATATGATAGAAATAAGAATATTGCGGTGATTGGAGGTTCAGGAAGTGGGAAGACATTTCGCTTTGTGAAACCCAATCTGATTCAGATGAATAGTTCTAATATTGTAGTGGATCCTAAAGATCACTTGGCCGAGAAAACAGGCAAACTCTTTTTAGAACATGGCTACCAAGTAAAGGTGTTAGATTTAGTCAATATGAAGAACTCAGATGGCTTCAATCCTTTTCGCTATATAGAGACAGAAAACGATTTGAATCGCATGCTGACGGTTTATTTTAATAACACCAAAGGCTCTGGATCTCGTAGTGATCCATTTTGGGATGAAGCTTCTATGACTTTGGTACGAGCTTTAGCCTCCTACTTGGTCGATTTCTATAATCCACCCAAAACAAGAGAACAGCTCATAGAAGAAAGTCGTTTAAGTCAAAAAGAATACCAAAACTTGTTGAAACGTCAAAAAAAAGAAGTGGAAGAGCGAAAAAAACGAGGGCGTTATCCAAGTTTTGCTGAAATCTCAAAACTCATTAAACACTTATCCAAGGGTGAAAACCAAGAAAAAAGTGTCTTAGAAATTCTATTTGAAAATTATGCTAAAAAGTATGGGACTGAAAATTTTACCATGCGAAATTGGGCAGATTTCCAAAATTATAAGGATAAGACTCTGGATTCTGTTGTTGCTGTAACCACTGCTAAATTTGCCCTCTTCAATATTCAAAGTGTCATGGATTTGACCAAAAGAGATACCCTTGATATGAAGACATGGGGCCAGGAAAAATCAATGGTTTACTTAGTTATCCCAGATAACGATAGTACCTTTCGCTTTCTTTCAGCCCTCTTTTTTTCAACCGTATTTCAAACCCTAACAAGACAAGCAGATATTGATTTTAAGGGACAATTACCTCTTCATGTGAGAGTTTACTTAGATGAGTTCGCAAATATCGGAGAAATTCCAGATTTTGCTGAACAAACCTCAACAGTCCGTTCACGGAATATGAGTCTCGTTCCCATTCTACAAAATATTGCCCAACTTCAAGGGCTCTATAAAGAAAAAGAAGCTTGGAAAACTATTTTGGGGAACTGTGATAGCTTAGTCTACTTAGGTGGTAATGATGAAGATACCTTTAAATTTATGAGTGGATTACTCGGTAAACAAACCATTGATGTTCGAAATACTAGTCGTTCCTTTGGCCAGACAGGTTCAGGATCCCTTTCTCATCAAAAGATTGCTCGTGATTTAATGACACCAGATGAGGTCGGAAATATGAAACGGCATGAATGCTTGGTTCGAATTGCTAATATGCCTGTCTTTAAAAGCAAAAAATACAATTCAACCAAGCAATCCAAACTGGAAGTACCTAGCCAATCAAGAAACCGATGAACGGTGGTGGAACTATCAAATCAATCCTTTGAATCAAAGACAAGAAAATCATCTTGAAGGCCTTAGAATTCGTGATTTAACTTTTGAATCTAGTTTAAAATAAAAATAGAAAAGAGGAAATAGATGATTACGCATTTTAAAGGTTTTGTTTATGGAGTAGACGCAAGTGCTATGTTTGCACAAGCTATGTCTTTGTTACAGAAGGGATTGATTGCGGTTGGTGCCTTTCTCGTTGTTGTGGGGATTGTCAACCTTGCAACCAACATTAAAGATGGTGGACCAGGTGTTCGGAATGCCATTCTTGAAATTGTCGGTGGTGTTATGGTAGGGGCTGCTGGAGCCTTTGTAACCCAGATTTCAATTTAGGAGGATAAACAATGACATGAACCTTAGTTTAGTCTCACCCTTTGTTTACCTTGCATCTGAAAAAATATCAGCTGAAAATTTATTTGAAGGATTTAATGTGGATTTACAATCTACGGTAGATCTGATTAAATCTCTATCTAGCTACAATCCAACCGTTTGGACTTACATGTCTAGTATCACCAAAAGTGTCATGCAGCCTCTTGGAGTTGCGATTTTATCTGTTGTTCTCATCCTAGAATTTTCGAAGATGGCAAAGAAGATTGCTAACTCAGGTGGAGCGATGACCTTTGAAGCATTAGCCCCGATGTTGATTAGTTATATTATGGTCGCAGTTGTAATTACCAACACTACCGTTATTGTAGAAGCCATCATCGGGATTTGCGAGTCACGCCATTGAACAAGTGGCCTCGATTTGTGGGCTCACGGTGGGGCAAAAGTATTGATACAATCTCTGGATTAAAAGGGTCAGGATTTACTTGGCCGTATGATTGTGGGCTTTTTCGCTCCTCCTATCTGGCTTGCTTCGGATAGTAAGTGCAGCCATGGTTTAATCTTTT
>CAKMPG010000177.1:0-2722 GCA_927911355.1 Streptococcus mitis
CAACATCCATAATTTGGACATTAGGGTCTTTGATATCGAGTAGTTTTGTGATAAAATGTAATGGTTCCATATGATTCTTTCTAATGAGTTGTTTCGTCGCTTTTCATTATAGGTCATATGGGACTTTTTTTCTACACAAAAATAGGCTCCATAATATCTATAGGGGATTTACCCACTACAAATATTATAGAGCCTTTTTTGTTTGTCCAATACTTCACTGTATAGCTCTAAAAGAATGAATTAATCAAATCCAAACAGAGTCAATCGTTCGCAAACAGTCTATTTTTCTTGAAAAAATAGGCTTTTTTTCTAAAAATCTCTAGTCAAGCGCTTTTATTTTTTGTATAATAGAATTAGCAAAGTATAGATAAGAAGAGAAAAGCATGATTACACTATTTCTATCACCGAGCTGTACTTCATGTCGTAAGGCAAAGGCCTGGTTAGAAAAACATAAGGTGCCCTTTGAGGAGCATAATATTATGACCAGTCCCTTAACAAGAAAGGAATTGCAACACATCCTTCCTTGACCGAAAATGGTACTGATGACATCATTTCAACTCGTTCAAAAATTTTTCAAAAATTGAATATTGATGTAGAGAGTATCTCGGTATCGGAATTGCTTCATTTAATTGAGCAGTATCCAAGTCTTTTGCGTCGTCCCATTATTATTGATGCCAAACGTATGCAAATTGGTTTTAATGAAGATGAGATTCGTGCTTTTCTCCCTCGTAGTTACCGTAAGCAAGAACTAAAAGAAGCAAGAATGAGAGCTGGTATTAGTTAATGAACAAACAGTATAGTTACCCACTAGATTTGTCGTGGAGCACTGAAGAACTTGCTTCAGTGCTTTCTTTTTTTAATGATGTTGAAGCTGCCTATGAGGGCAAGGTAGAGGCTAAAAAGTTACTGGACTCCTATAAGGGATTCAAAGCGGTCGTGCCAAGCAAGAGCGAAGAGAAACGTTTGGGACGAGAATTTGAAACAGTTAGTGGCTATTCGCTTTACCGAGCAGTTCAGGCTGCCAAGGAAAAAGGGGAAGGAAAGATTTCTCTTGGAAAGTAAATTTGAATTTGCCAAAGAGCTTGTCAAGAAGGCGGGGCAGTACATCCTTGACCATATGCAGGAAGACTTGCGTGTTGAGACCAAGTCCTCTCCAACAGATTTGGTAACCAGACTGGACAAGGAAGTTCAGGAACTCTTGGTTGGTGAAATTCTATCCCGTTATCCTGAGGATAAGATTTGCGCTGAAGAAGGGTGTCTGCGAGCCTCGGTTCAAGAGGGCAAGGTGTGGGTCATTGATCCGATTGATGGGACCAATAATTTTGTGGCCCAGCAGGAAGATTTTGCTGTTATGGTGGCTTATTTTGAAAATGGTCAGGGACAGTTTGGTCTGATTTATGATGTGGTCAAGGGGGATTGTTATCACGGTGGTGGGGAATTTCCAGTTTGTCTAAATGATAAGCCCCTAGCTCCCTTTCAAGCAAAACCACTTGGAGATTTTCTCATTGCAGGAAATAGTGGTATGCTGGAAACCAACGAATGGGGTCTGGCTGATTTGAGTCGAGCTGTGCTTGGTGTTCGAGTCTATGGGAGTGCGGCCATTAGTTTTGCCAAGATTTTGTCAGGGCGTTTGTTGACCTATGTCACCTATCTGCAACCATGGGATTATGCTGCTGCTAGTATTTTGGGAGAAAGCCTTGGTTATGAGGTTGTGACTCTATCTGGTCAACCGCTTGATTTTCAAACCAGACAACCGGTCATGATGCTACCTCTTGAGATGCAGGAGGAAATTCAGTCCTATATTTACGAAAGGAAAAGAACTTAAATGCAATTTCCAGAAGGATTTGTTGAAAAATATGAAAAGATACTAGGAGATGAGGCAAGAGATTTTCTTGCCTCTTTTGAGGAGGAAGCGGTTTCTGCCTTTCGGGTCAATCCTTTAAAAGAAGCGCCAGTTTCTTTTCCTGATGCCATTCCTCAAACTCCTTGGGGACATTATGGGAAGGTTTCAGGGAAATCACCTGAGCATGCTACTGGTTTGGTTTATTCGCAAGAACCCGCTGCCCAGATGGTTGCTCAGGTAGCCCAGCCCAGTCCTGGTATGAAGGTCTTGGATTTGGCTGCTGCACCGGGTGGAAAATCCACTCAACTAGCAGCCTATCTAGCAGGGGAGGGGATACTTGTTTCCAATGAAATTTCAAGCAAACGGGCTAAGATTTTAGTAGAAAACATGGAGCGCTTTGGAGCGACAAATGTCGTGGTAACCAATGAATCTGCTGACCGCTTGGCCAAGGTTTTTAAGGGCTATTTTGACCTAATCGTTCTTGATGCCCCTTGCTCTGGTGAAGGAATGTTCCGTAAGCAACCAGATGCTATGGATTATTGGAGCTTAGATTATCCAAGTCAATGTGCTAGCTTGCAAAGAGAAATTCTGGAGGATGCAGTGACCATGCTAGCTGAAGGTGGTCGCTTGGTTTATTCAACCTGTACCTGGGCCCCCGAGGAAAACGAAGAGATTGTCAATTGGCTACTGGAAGAGTATGATTTTGATTTGTTGCCAATAGAGCATATCAATGGAATGGTAGCTGGTATTGACCTGCCAGAAACGGCTCGGATGTATCCTCATCATTTAAGGGAGAGGGGCAGTTTGTCGCTCATTTACAATTTAAAGGTGACAATTCAGCTCCTAAATGTAAGGCAAGTAAGAGCAATCTCAGCCGAG
>CAKMPG010000178.1:0-3820 GCA_927911355.1 Streptococcus mitis
TAAGCATACCAATCAAAATCCGTTTGATCAGGCTTGCCTTATTTCCAAGCATGAATGAATTTTTTCATAACAATCTCCTTTTGTTGTGTAATGTTTATGATTATAGTATAAAATATGAGCTAAAATCAAGAATTTTCTGTCTATTTTTGGCTATTATTTTTGAATATTTATGGAGATTCATCATTTGTGAAAGTATGGTATAATAAATGAAAGGAGTTTTCTATGAAAGAATTTATTCAAACCTATCTCAATAAGCTTGATATAACAACGATTATTGAGAATATCTTAACCAAGTTAATTTCTCTGTTATTACTATTTTTGCTATTTTATATAGCTAAAAAACTACTTCATACCATGGTGCAGAGAATTGTTAAACCTTCTCTAAAAATGTCTCGTCATGATGTCGGGCGTCAGAAAACCATTTCACGTTTATTAGAGAATGTGTTTAATTATACCCTTTATTTCTTTTTGCTTTACTGTATATTGTCTATTTTGGGTTTGCCAGTTTCTAGTTTGCTGGCAGGGGCTGGGATTGCTGGGGTGGCTATTGGAATGGGAGCCCAAGGCTTTCTATCTGATGTCATCAATGGCTTTTTCATCCTCTTTGAACGTCAACTGGATGTGGGAGATGAGGTCGTTTTGACAAATGGTCCTATTACCGTATCGGGCAAGGTTGTCAGTGTCGGCATTCGAACAACGCAACTCAGAGGAGAAGATCAGGTTCTGCACTTCGTTCCCAATCGGAATATCACCGTCGTCAGCAATTTCTCACGCACAGACTAAACCTGTTATTTTAAGTAATTTGTGGTACAATAGAAAGAGTTTAATAAAGGAGAAAAGATGGTTTTAGAAAAGCAGTTGGGCAATGGTTGTACCTGGATAGACCTTGATGTGGATAAGATTAAAAATATGGAAGATCTTTCTGACATCTATGGATTGGACAAGGAAACCATTGAGTATGCTCTGGATAGAAATGAACGAGCTCATATGGATTATAACCGTGAAACGGAGACGGTAACCTTTATTTATAATGTTCTTGATTTAGAAAAAGACAAAGAATATTATGAAGCGATTCCCATGACCTTTATCGTCGAAAGACAACGAATGATTACCATCAGCAACCATAAGAATGCTTATGTCATTGATCAGATGTCAGCTTATCTGGATAACCATGAGTCGCTTTCTATTTACAAGTTTCTCTTTGCTGGTTTAGAGATTATCAGTAACGCTTATTATCCTGTCATTGAAGAGATGGATAAAAGTAAGGACGAAATTAGTGCCTTGCTACGTCAAACTACAACAAAGAAAAATCTCTTCGCCCTCTCTGACTTGGAGACTGGTATGGTTTACTTGACAGCAGCAGCAAAACAAAATCGACTCCTCTTGGAACATATCCAGGGCCATGCTCTTTATCGGAGATTTAATGATGTCGAACGAGAGCAGTTTGATGATGCCATGATTGAAGCCCATCAGTTGGTGTCTATGACAGACTTGATTTCTCAAGTCTTGCAACAACTCTCAGCTTCTTACAACAACATCCTAAACAATAACTTGAATGATAGTTTGTCAATTTTGACTATTATCTCCGTCTTACTAGCAGTACTTGCGGTTATTACAGGTTTCTTCGGAATGAATGTTCCTCTACCATTTACAGAAGAGCCAAATGCTTGGATTTATATCTTAATGACTAGCTTGATTTTATGGGTGGCCTTATCTCAATGGCTGAAGAAAATTACTAGAAAATAAAAGAAAAGGAGCCAAAATGGTGATTGAAAACTACATGCCAGACTTTGCTGTGGAAGCAGTCTATGATCTGACAGTCCCAAGCCTGCAGGCGCAGGGAATCAAGGCTGTTTTGGTCGATTTGGATAATACTCTCATTGCTTGGAACAACCCTGATGGGACGCCAGAGATGAAGCAATGGCTACATGACCTTCAGGACGCGGGCATTCGCATCATCGTAGTCTCAAACAACACCAAAAACGGGTCCAACGTGCAGTTGAGAAGTTTGGAATTGATTACGTTTATTGGGCTCTGAAGCCCTTCACATTTGGGATTGATCGTGCCATGAAGGAATTCCACTATGAGAAAAGTGAAGTGGTCATGGTCGGTGACCAGCTCATGACAGATATTCGAGCAGCCCACCGTGCAGGCATTCGCTCGATTTTAGTCAAACCCTTGGTCCAACATGACTCTATCAAAACGCAGATTAACCGAGCTCGTGAGCGTCGTGTCATGCGAAAAATCACTGAAAAGTACGGACCGATTACATATAAAAAAGGAATTTAACTATGGAAGAAATTCTCTGTATTGGCTGTGGAGCAACCATTCAGACAACAGACAAGGCTGGTCTTGGTTTCACTCCCCAGTCGGCACTTGAAAAAGGCTTGGAGACAGGCGAAGTATATTGCCAACGCTGTTTCCGTCTCCGCCACTATAATGAAATCACGGATGTCCAGTTGACGGACGATGATTTCCTCAAGCTCTTGCACGAGGTGGGAGACAGTGATGCCTTGGTAGTTAATGTCATTGATATCTTTGATTTTAATGGCTCTGTTATCCCAGGCTTGCCACGTTTTGTCTCGGGCAATGATGTCCTCTTGGTGGGAAATAAAAAAGATATCTTGCCCAAGTCTGTTAAACCAGGCAAGATTAGCCAGTGGCTCATGGAACGTGCCCACGAAGAAGGACTTCGTCCAGTCGATGTCGTCTTAACTTCGGCCCAAAACAAACATGCTATTAAGGAAGTCATTGACAAGATTGAACACTACCGTAAGGGCCGTGATGTCTATGTGGTCGGTGTGACCAACGTTGGAAAATCAACTCTAATCAATGCTATTATCCAAGAAATTACGGGTGATCAGAATGTCATCACGACTTCGCGCTTCCCAGGGACAACCTTGGACAAAATCGAGATTCCGCTTGATGACGGTTCTTATATCTACGATACACCAGGGATTATCCACCGTCACCAGATGGCTCACTACTTGACGGCCAAAAAATCTCAAGTATGTCAGTCCTAAAAAGGAAATCAAACCTAAAACCTATCAGCTCAATCCTGAACAAACCCTGTTTTTAGGAGGTCTCGGACGTTTTGACTTTATATCAGGAGAAAAACAAGGATTTACTGCTTTCTTTGACAATGAACTCAAACTCCACCGAACCAAGCTCGAAGGAGCTAGTGCCTTTTACGATAAGCATCTAGGAACCCTTCTGACACCACCAAATAGTAAGGAAAAAGAAGATTTCCAAAACTAGTTCAGCACGTATTTAACATTAAGGAAAAGACAGACCTAGTCATCTCTGGACTCGGCTGGATCCGTGTAACAGGCACAGCCAAAGTCGCAGTCTGGGCACCAGAAGGCGTTGCCGTCGTCACACGAAAAGCCATTATTAAACACAGAAAGGAAAGGGTTGTCTTTATTAAGGCGAGCGTTGCGAGCCCGTAGAGAATACTTTTCGCCGTGGTGTCAGTTGGTACAAGTGATTGTACCAACTGCGGAAAATTTGAGACTATAGACTCAAATTTTAGTCATGAAAGTCCGAAGGACTTTGCTGACGTCCGCCACCACTTTAGAAAAGTATAAAAGAAACTCTTTTAAAGAAATTATGTCATTAACATCAAAACAACGTGCCTTCCTCAACAGTCAGGCACACACCCTCAAAACCCATCATCCAAATTGGGAAAAATGGACTGAACGACCAAATCAAAACCAGCGTTCGTCAAGCTCTTGACGCCCCGCGAATTGATTAAAGTAACGCTCTTGCAAAATACCGATGAAAATATCCACGAAGTAGCTGAAATTTTGGAAGAAGAAAT
>CAKMPG010000179.1:0-5171 GCA_927911355.1 Streptococcus mitis
TTCTGCCCTCATAATAACCGATAACTGCTTGGTGACAGGCATAGTGATTGGCGTCGGTCTGGAAATTCCTTCCATACGATTCTGCCTTTGCGCCTGACGACTCTCATTCACAATCTGCTCAATCTGGGCGATAATCAAAGGACGCCAAACTGTCAGCTAAAATATGAATATAGCTGTTTTGAGCAGTGATAGACTTTTCTTGAACAATCAAGGGAGCTATTTTTTCAATAAACTCAATCTGTGCCTGCAGATTTTCACTGTTTTCAGGCTTATACTGATGAATGTAAAACTCAATCGGACTAATACGAGTTTTCGTTAACAGATAGGCCAAGTCTTCTGGTCCATTTTTTTGTAGATACTCATCTGGATCCAAGCTATCAGGCATGCTGACGATCTGCACAGGCATATCACCAATTTCGTCCAGCGCTTTCAATGTCGCAGCTTGCCCAGCCTTATCGCCATCGTAAACAAGAACCAACTTCTTGGTTAGCCTTTTCAGATGCTCAACATGCTCACGACTCAAGGCTGTTCCCATAGATGCGACAGCATTTTCGATTCCAGCCCGATAGGCTGCAATGACATCCATGAACCCTTCCATCAGGTAAATCTCACTGGTTTTACCAGAAGATTTTTTTGCCCTATCCATATGATATAATTCGTAACTTTTGTTAAAAATTGCAGTCGATCGGCTATTTTTATACTTAGAAGTTTGTGAATCCGTTTTCTGCCAGATACGACCTGAGAAGGCAATGACCTTTCCCTGGTCATTTGTCAGAGGAAACATAATCCGATTGTGAAAGGTATCTACAAATTGATTAGCCTCCGATAGATAAAACAGTCCCGAATCCAAGAAATCCTCTTCACGATACTGATCAGACAAACGTTGATAGAGATAGTTTCGTTCTGGAGGTGCTAAACCAATCCGAAAATGCTTGAGCACTTCATCTGTCAAACCACGCTGATAAAGGTAGTTTCTGGCCTCTTCCCCCATGGTCGTTGTCATCAGAATAGCATGGTAAAATTTGGCAGCATCTTCGTGCATATCATAAAGAGCTTGGTGGGGTGAAACTGGCTTATGTTCACTATAAAGCGGCTTTTCAACCTCAATCCCAACACGCTGACCTAAGATTTGGACAGCCTCCATAAAGGGAACCCCTTGGTACTCCTCGATGAACTTAAAGACGTCACCTGATCGACCACAACCAAAACAGTGGTAAAACTGTTTGTCCTCTACAACGTTGAAAGAAGGTGTTTTTTCACCATGAAAAGGACAGAGCCCTAGATAGTTCCGTCCTGCCTTTTGTAAAGAAATCACATCTCCTATGACTTCCACAATGTTGGCATTGTTTTTGATTTCTTCAATGACTTGTTTGTCAACCATACACAATACCTCCATGTTATCATAGTTTACTTTATATAGTATACTTTATTTCAGAAAAAAAAGTAAACCATTTCACTCATTTTCCCTACTTTATTCAAAGAGTTGATAATAATCAGAGATTTTCATTTTTGCTTTTTCTTCTTGGTTCAAATCTTGGATAATTCGTCCTTCTTTCATGACAATCAAGCGATTGCCATATTTGAGAGCATCTTCCATATGGTGGGTAATCATAAGCGCTGTCAGCTGATCTTTCTTGACAAATTCATCTGTCAACTCCATGAGTGCGACACTGGTCTTTGGATCAAGGGCTGCAGTATGCTCGTCTAACAAGAGTAATTCTGGACGCTTCAAGGTTGCCATCAAGAGACTCAAAGCCTGTCTTTGTCCACCAGATAAGAACTCAATTGGTGTATTCAAGTGTTTCTCAAGACCGTTTCCCACTTTTTCAATAGTTGCCTGAAACTCATCCTTATAGCTAGCCAGACGTCTCGGAAACAGTCCACGCTTTTCACCACGAAACTTGGCAATCAAAAGATTTTCAGCGACCGTCATACGAGGAGCTGTCCCCATCTTGGGATCTTGGAAGACTCGAGACAGATACTTAGCTCGCTTTTCTGGCGAAAACTTGGTAACATCTTCACCCAAAATACGGATGGTTCCACTGGTTAATGACAAAGTTCCTGCAATAGTGTTAAAGAGGGTTGATTTCCCAGCTCCATTTCCACCTAAAATCGTGATGAAATCCTGTTCAAAAATTTCTAAGGAAACATCATTTAAAATAATCTTTTCTTCATCAAAGCCATTTTTAACGACTTTGGTTGCATTTTTTAATTCTACAATTGCTGTCATTTGCTTAATTTGGCTCCTTTCAAGATTGTTTGCTTAAATGTTGGAATCATGAGGCAGACTGCTAAAATCACGGCACTGTACAAACGAAGGTAACTTGTATTAAAGCCAAGCGCAATAACTGCCCACACTAAAAAATTGATAGGCGATAGAACCTACAACGATGGTAATCAGACGTTCTGCCAAGCTCAAACTCTTGAAGATAACTTCTCCAATAATCAAACTTGCAAGCCCCACAACGATAACCCCGATTCCTCGAGATACATCGGCATAGCCTTCTTGCTGGGCAATAAGAGCCCCTGCAAGGGCAATCACACCATTTGATAAGACCAAGCCCATGAGCTCCATGCGTCCAGTATGAATCCCGAAACTTCTAGCCATATCAGGATTGTCACCTGTAGCAATATAGGCTTGTCCGAGTTTGGTGTCCAAGAAAAAGAGCATGAGAGCAATGACAAGACTGACAAAGATAAGACCTGTCAAGAGTTGGTTCAAGTCTGAATCAAAAGGCAAGACATCCTGAATTTGCTTGGTTCCAAGCAATCCTAAATTTGCACGTCCCATAATCAAGAGCATGATAGAGTGACAAGAAGTCATCACCAAAATCCCTGAGAGCAAGGTTGGGATCTTCCCTTTTGTATAAAGAAGGCCTGCTGCCATTCCAGCCAAACAACCTGCTCCTACAGCAACAAGAGTCGCTAAAAATGGGTTCACGCCTTTCGTTATCAGAGTAACAGCAACAGCTCCCCCAAGAGGGAAGGAACCTTCTGTCGTCATATCTGGAAAGTTCAAAATCCTAAATGTCATAAAGATTCCCAGACCTAAAATAGCCCAGACAAATCCTTGAGAAATAATAGATAATATCATCTGTTTCTTAACCTTTTTCTATATGATGTCTATTGTAAAAAATTAGAGGAGATGTCCCCAACTCCTCCATTACAGATTATTCAATCACTTGTCCTGCTTCTTTTAGAACAGATTCAGGAATCGTAATACCTAGCTCTTGTGCCAATTTTTTGTTGATTACTGACTTACCAGTTGAAAAGACATTGACTGGTGTATCAGCTGGTTTTGCACCTTTCAAGACTTCCGCAATCATTTTACCAGTTGCCACACCAAGATCATGTTGGTCAACTACAACTGATGCCAAACCACCTGCTTCTACCATGCAGTCGCGCTTGGATAGATTGGCTTTTTAGCTGATTGATTGCTTGATACAACTGTTGAAAATGCAGATGCAATGGTGTTGTCGATTGGAACCCAGATAGCATCGACCTTACTAGTCATAACGTTAACTGTTGAAGCAATTTCATTTGTTGAAGGAACTGCAAATGTTTCCACTGTCAAACCTGCTTTTTCAGCATAAGCCTTAAATTCTTCTACCTGTGTTTTTGAATTATCTTCGCTACTTGAGTAAAGGGCTCCGATTGTTTTTACATTTGGTGTAAGAGCCTTAATGAGTTCAACTTGTTGTTGAGCTGGATTGTGGTCAGATACCCCTGTAATGTTTCCACCTGGTTTTTTCAAATCTTTAACCAGGTTAGCACCGATTGGGTCTGTAATAGCAGCCATGATAACCGGTAGGTCTTTTGTGGCACTAGCCAAACCTTGAGCAGCTGGTGTCGCAATACCAACCACAAGGTCATTCCCATTTGCAACCAATTGTTTACTCATTGTCGCAACCTTACTTTGGTCACCTTCTGAGTTCATAAAATCGATTTTAACTTGATCATCTTTATATCCTTCTTCTGCAAGTCCATCTTGGATCCCTTTATAAATCAAATCAAGAGATGGATGGCTCACAAACTGAAGAACACCAACTTTGGCAACTTTCTTCTCATTCTTAGCTTCTGGTTTATTCATTGAAGAATAAATCAAGCTTCCTGCTACTAAGACTGCTAAGGCAGCGATAATTCCAATTAAAACGTTTATTTTTCATTCTATTTCTCCTTTTTATTCCTTTAAAATACTTCACTTATACAAACAAGCGACGCCATCGTTTTCTTTCCATACTAACCTCCATCAAAAAAGTCCTCACACAAAAAACTTGTGTGAGGACGTCGATGCGCGGTACCACCTCAATTATAGGGAATTTCCCTATCGCTCTGTCTCGCAATAACGAGATGCACTGTAAGGTGTGCTCACCGAATTTTTATGATTTCAAATTCTAAATAACATTCAGCCCAATTTTCATCATCGCCACTTATCTGTTTTCAGCTACCACAGACTCTCTAAAAAGTTTGAATGATTACTTTTCTGAATGGTTAAATTATATCATTTTTCAACTACTTGTCAAGACTCTTTTAGCATTTTTTTGAAAGATTCAAAACTTCCCCTATAGAAAGAGGAAGTTTGAAAGACATCAGCCCGAATTACGCAATCCTGTCGCAATTCCGTTGATGGTTGTATGGATTAATTTTTCTTGATCGCTTGATAATTCTCCTCGGCGTTGACGTTTAATCAACTCCAACTGGATATAGTTGAGAATATTAAAGTAAGGCATACGATAATCCAAACTTGCTTTTAGATATGGATTTTCAGCCAAGAGTTCATCGTAACCTTCGATAGCCAAGATGACTTCCTTGGTGACTTGCCATTCATTTAGAATAGTCTCATAGATTGCTTTTACTTCTTCATCCTCACACAGTTTGGCATATTCAAAAGCAATATTCATATTTGATTTTGACAAGACCATGTCGACATTTGAAAGAAGCGATTGGAAGAAAGGCCAATTTTGGTACATATCTCGTAAGATAGCGATATTCTCTGGATTTTTATCGATAAACTCCTTGAAACTTGAACCAACACCATACCAGCCAGGGAACATGACACGACTTTGTGACCATGAGAAAACCCAAGGAATGGCACGTAAACCACCGATTTCAGTAATAGTTTTACGCGCGGCTGGACGAGAACCGATATTAAAGCTTGAAATAGCCTTGAT
>CAKMPG010000180.1:0-3899 GCA_927911355.1 Streptococcus mitis
TTAAAAAATAAAAAAAAGGAGTTTTTATCATGAAAAACTGGAAAAAATATGCTTTTGCATCTGCTAGTGTAGTCGCTTTGGCTGCTGGTCTCGCTGCTTGTGGAAACCTTTCAGGTAACAGAAAGCTGCTGACTCAGCTTCAGGTGAAAAAACTGTTATCAAAATGTACCAAATCGGTGACAAACCAGATAACTTAGATGAATTGCTAGAAAATGCCAACAAAAATCATCGGTGAAAAAGTTGGTGCTAAATTGGATATCCAATATCTTGGATGGGGTGACTATGATAAGAAAATGTCAGTTATCACATCATCTGGTGAAAACTACGATATCGCCTTTGCATCTAACTATGTTGTAAATGCTCAAAAAGGTGCCTATGCTGACTTGACTGACTTGTATAAGAAAGAAGGGGCAGAGCTTTATAAAGCACTTGACCCAGCTTACATCAAAGGTAACAGCATTAACGGTAAAATTTACGCAGTTCCAGTTGCAGCCAACGTTGCATCATCTCAAAACTTCGCTTTCAACGGAACTCTTCTTGCTAAATACGGTATCGATATTTCAGGTGTCACTTCATATGAAACACTTGAACCAGTCTTGAAACAAATCAAAGAAAAAGCTCCAGATGTAGTGCCATTTGCGGTTACTAAGAACTTCATCCCATCTGATAACTTTGACTACCCAGTTCCAAACGGACTTCCATTCGTTATCGACCTTGAAGGGGACACTACTAAGATCGTAAACCGTTACGAAGTGCCTCGCTTTAAAGAACACTTGAAGACTCTTCACAAATTCTATGAAGCTGGATACATTCCAAAAGACGTAGCAACAAGCGACACTTCATTTGACCTTCAACAAGATACTTGGTTCGTTCGTGAAGAAACAGTAGGACCAGCTGACTACGGTAACAGTTTGCTTTCACGTGTTGCGAATAAAGATATCCAAATCAAACCAATCACTAACTTCATCAAGAAAAACCAAACAACACAAGTTGCTAACTTTGTCATCTCAAACAACTCTAAGAACAAAGAAAAATCAATGGAAGTGTTGAATCTCTTGAACACTAACGCAGAACTCTTGAACGGTCTTGTTTACGGTCCAGAAGGCAAAAACTGGGAGAAAATTGAAGGAAAAGAAAACCGTGTTAAAGTCCTTGATGGCTACAAAGGAAACACTCACATGGGTGGATGGAACACTGGTAACAACTGGATCCTTTACATCAACGAAAACGTTACAGATCAACAAATTGCAGATTCTAAGAAACAATTGGCAGAAGCTAAAGAATCTCCAGCACTTGGATTCATCTTTAACACTGACAATGTGAAATCTGAAATCTCAGCAATCTCTAACACAATGCAACAATTCGATACAGCTATCAACACTGGTACTGTAGACCCAGACAAAGCTATTCCAGAATTGATGGAAAAATTGAAATCTGAAGGTGCTTACGATAAAGTATTGAACGAAATGCAAAAACAATACGATGAATTCTTGAAAAACAAAAAATCATAAGATCAATTGATTTCGTGTATTCATTCCTAATTCCTAAAAACTGAATCACTGTTTTCCTCAGGCTTATCTGGGGGAGGCAGTGATTTTTTGAAACGGGAGCATAGATATCTATGTTGTTTTATCACTATTTAACCATTCAGGAAATATCAAGTACCATTTAGGATTTGGAGTAAGGATTTAGGAAAATATAGCTTATATTAGAGATGTCTCGAGTTTACAAAGGAGGGTTCATATGAAAAAGTATCAGCTTGTCTTCAAAATAAGTGCAGTCTTGTCTTACTTATTTTTCGTATTTGGTCTTTCTCAGCTGACGCTTATTGTTCAAAATTATTGGCAATTTTCTTCCCAGATTGGCAATTTCGTCTGGATTCAAAATCTCTTGAGTTTGCTATTTAGCGGAGTCATGATTTGGATTCTGGTTAAGACAGGTCATGGTTATCTCTTTCACATTCCAAGAAAAAAAATGGCTTTGGTATTCGATTTTGACAGTACTAGTTGTAGTGCTCCAGATCTCTTTTAACGTTCAGACAGCTAAACATGTTCAGTCAACTGCTGAAGGTTGGGCTGTATTGATCGGTTATAGTGGGACCAACTTTGCTGAGCTAGGTATCTATATAACTTTGTTCTTTCTGACTCCACTTATGGAAGAGCTAATCTATAGAGGATTACTGCAACACGCCTTTTTTTAAGCATTCGAGATTTGGCCTTGATTTGCTTCTTCCGTCAATTTTATTTGCTCTTCCTCATTTTTCAAGCCTGCCTAGTTTGTTAGATATCTTCGTCTTTGCAACATCTGGCATCATCTTTGCTAGTTTGACCCGCTATACCAAGAGCATTTATCCTTCCTATGCGGTGCATGTGATTAATAATATTTTTCGCGACCTTACCATTTTGCTGACTTTTTACATAGGGTGTTTGGGTAAAATATTGGTACGAGAGTTAGGAATGATAGTTTTTCAATTTATAAACGAATTTCAGGAGGTAAATGAGTATGACACCATTAAAATGGTTTGCTGGAGGCAGTGAAAGGCGTTGTGAAGCCATGACTATCATAGATCACCTACTGGAAGGTATAAACAATACGCCTCAACTTGCTCCTTTGAAAAATCAGTTAGTGAGTTATAAAAGACGATTAGAGGACGATGGGACCTCTACCCCATTTATATTGAGTCAAATGAATGTTGACATCTCACGTGTATTGATTGATAACAAGCTAAGTTTGTCAGAAAATCAAGCTGAGCAGATCAAAAAAATTGAGAGAACTATCTGCAATTCGCTATGGTTACTGATGAAGTGCAGGGACAGGCCATCTTCTACAATTTCCAGTCAAATAAATTGCATTCGCTTTCTCAAGCAGGTATACTAGTATAGTTAGATGAAAAATTCTGAAAATTTAAGAATAGAAAAGAGAACAAATCTTATGGCAAAAGATATTCGTGTCTTACTTTACTACCTTTACACTCCAATTGAAAATGCAGAGCAATTTGCTGCAGACCACTTGGCTTTCTGTAAATCAATTGGCCTTAAAGGTCGTATCCTAGTCGCTGACGAGGGAATTAACGGAACAGTTTCAGGTGATTATGAAACAACTCAAAAATACATGGACTACGTTCACAGCCTCCCAGGTATGGAAGACCTCTGGTTCAAGATTGACGAAGAAAGTGAACAAGCCTTCAAGAAGATGTTTGTTCGCTACAAGAAAGAGATTGTCCACCTTGGTTTGGAAGACAACGACTTTGACAACGACATCAACCCACTTGAAACAACAGGTGCTTACTTGTCTCCAAAAGAGTTCAAAGAAGCTCTTCTTGACGAAGATACCGTTGTCCTTGACACACGTAACGATTATGAGTACGACCTAGGACACTTCCGTGGGGCTATCCGCCCAGATATCCGCAACTTCCGTGAGTTGCCACAATGGGTCCGTGACAACAAGGAAAAATTCATGGACAAGCGTGTCGTGGTTTACTGTACAGGTGGCGTTCGCTGTGAGAAATTCTCAGGTTGGATGGTCCGTGAAGGCTACAAAGATGTTGGCCAATTGCACGGAGGAATTGCAACTTACGGTAAAGACCCCGAAGTTCAAGGTGAGCTTTGGGATGGGAAAATGTACGTCTTTGACGAGCGTATTGCCGTAGATGTAAACCATGTCAACCCAACCATCGTAGGGAAAGACTGGTTTGATGGAACACCATGTGAACGTTATGTCAACTGTGGAAATCCATTCTGTAACCGTCGTATCTTGACATCAGAAGAAAATGAAGACAAGTACCTTCGTGGATGCTCACACGAGTGCCGTGTTCACCCACGTAACCGCTATGTTTCAGAAAATGAATTGACACAAGCTGAAGTGATCGAGCGCCTAGCCGCTATCGGTGAAAGCTTGGA
>CAKMPG010000181.1:0-12541 GCA_927911355.1 Streptococcus mitis
GTAATTTCACTGTTTTTATTTTTTACAAAACGCTTTATAAAGCTATTTGTTGAAGTTAACGAATCAATTTTCAGAGCAAATAAAAAACCGCAAGCCTGAGCCTGCGGTGAGTGTAATATATTTTGAAATTTTAAATAAAAAAGGAGCATTTAAGCCCCTCCTTTGAAATAATGGACACTTGGCTGGTCGGTGTACCCAGCATCTCAGATACCTTTTTCAAGGTGCGGCAGGAACCTTTCTGCCCTCAAATATCTTTCGTTAACGTTACTCTAGCACTATCTACTTTTTTTGTCAAGCTTTCTCAATCTACCAGACTTGATACGACTTTGTAACTTGAAATCTTGTAAGCGATACATGGTCGGAACATAAAAGAAATCGCCACTTTTATGTAACTTGATGGCAACAAGAACATTATCATCAAATCTTTTTACGTATTCAAAACTAGCATCTTTCTCTCGTGGATTGACCACAACGAAATCTGGGTTCCTTAGTATGAGGTTCCAGGTCTTCAATATGATGAATCACATCATTGTGATGGCGTTTTATCATATGGCTTCTCAAACCGTCTTTGTTGACCTTTATGTCGCTACTTTCAAGAACAATAGCAAAAATTTCTTTTTACTTTCATCGGTAACCTGACCGATTTTTTCATGATCCATCATTTCCTCCATTATTCCACAATTATTATATCACAATCATAGTGTATATTAGGATGTATTACACTCTATTATTCGTTAGATACTCAATTTTAACTTTTCCCTTTTCCTCAAAATAATAGTATAATAGAGGTAGAATTTAGAATCGAGGTACACCTATGGCTGTAAAATTTACAAAACGAGACGACTTGGACAAAATGTTTGAAGAGTTTGCGAAACTCCCAGATTTGAAACAAGTCACTTTCCCTGATGACAAAGAGAAAAAAGCCAAAAGCAGAAAAGAAAAACTAGATGACTGCTTTCCAACAACTCCCATCTAGCGTGCTTCAGACTGGGGCTATTTTTCTCTCTATAATCATTGAAGCCCTACCCTTCGTTCTGATAGGAAGTATTGTTTCAGGACTAATTGAGGTTTATATCACACCTGACAAGGTTTATCATTTTCTCCCTCGAAATCGTTGGGGGAGAATCTTTTTGGGACCTTTGTCGGGATGCTTTTCCCTTCTTGTGAATGTGGAATCGTCCCCATTATCAATCGTTTTCTGGAAAAGAAGGTCCCCAGTTACACGGCTGTTCCCTTTCTTGTGACAGCACCTGTTATCAATCCCATTGTTCTCTTTGCGACCTATTCTGCCTTTGGGAACTCCTTCCATGTCGCTCTGTTACGAGCTCTGGGTTCCATTGTAGTGGCTGTGATACTTGGGATTTTTCTAGGATTCTTCTGGCAAGAACCGATTCAGAAAGAAAATCGTCTGGCTTGTCATGAACATGATTTTTCTCGCTTGAGCCCTGCAAAAAAAGTTTTTCAGGTCTTTGTGCAGGCCATTGATGAATTTTTTGATACGGGACGTTATTTAGTATTTGGCTGCCTCTTTGCTTCTGTTATACAGGTCTATGTTCCGACACGGATTCTGACCTCTATCAGTGCGACCCCTCTTTTTGCCATCTTGCTCTTGATGCTTTTGGCCTTTCTTCTTTCTCTCTGTAGTGAGGCCGATGCCTTTATCGGTGCTTCTCTTCTCTCAAGTTTCGGCTTGGCACCAGTTCTGGCCTTTCTGGTGATTGGCCCAATGCTGGATATCAAAAATATTCTCATGATGAAAAATTACTTGAAAGCACGATTTATCAGTCACTTCATTATGATTGTGACTCTTGTCGTCTTAGTGTATTCTCTCTTGATTGGAGTCATCCTATGATTCGGTTTTTAGTTTTATCTGGCTATTTTGAATTGACCATTTATCTCCATCTGTCCGGAAAATTAAACCAGTACATCAACATGCACTATTCCTATCTCGCCTATATTTCCATGGTACTTTCCTTTATCTTGGCTATTGTTCAATTGTATATCTGGATGAAGCAAGTCAAAACCCACAGTCATCTGAACAGCCGATTAGCGAAGGTTACTAGTGTTGCTCTTCTGGCTATTCCTATTGTCGTCGGTTTAACTTTTCCAACTGTTAGCTTGGATTCTCAGACCGTTTCTGCCAAAGGCTATCATTTCCCCTTATCGGAAGGAACGGATCAAGCCATTCAGACGAGTGAAGGGACGACAAGCCAATATTTGAAACCAGATACCAGTTCTTATTTTTCAAAAGCAGCCTATGAAAAGGAGATGCGAACGGCAGCAGATAAATACTTGTCCCAAGATAGTATTCAGATTACGAATGAAAACTATATGGAAGTCATGGAGGCTATTTATGACTATCCAGATGAGTTTGAGGGTAAGACAGTCCAGTTCACAGGCTTTGTCTATAACGACCCCAGTCATGCCAATAGCCAATTTCTGTTCCGCTTCGGCATTATCCATTGTATCGCGGATTCTGGTGTCTATGGATTGCTGACCAAGGGAAATACCCGTCAATATGAGAATAACACCTGGATAACAGCCAAAGGAAAACTGGTCAATTACTATCATAAAGAACTCAAACAAAACCTCCCAACCTTGGAAATCGAAAGCTTTACCAAAGTCGATAAACCAGAGAATCCCTATGTGTATCGCGTGTTTTAAAAAAGCAAGCTAAGACCATAAAAGTTAAAACGAACAAGTTCTCTTCTGAATGACAGAAAAAGAGCCTGTTCGTTTTTTATTAAATAGTCTATAGTAAGATGTCATTTTTGATGTTTTATAACTTTCTTATGTTGTATAAAAATCTATCGATAAATCGCTATCAGACTCGTATTTTTTCCAAGCTAAACTGAAGCCATAATAATCTTCAAATTCAGGGTGCCAGTCATAATAAAGTGGGATACGACTATATTTTCTTGCAACAACTTCGTCTTCAAATTCTGGAGACTCCCCTGCAGTAATACCAAATTGAAGGCCATTTAGTTCCCAGCTATTGCCCCAAACATTTTCATCCGAGAGAACATCGATCCATCTCGAGGCATCAATATCAAAATCAGCACACAACTCCAGTTCATAGAATCTTCTACAGTTAATCTCTGAAGGCTTTATATAAAGGGCTCTGTCTACTTGGTACTTTTTATCGCTGACTTGAATTTGTGTAATTTTCATTGGAATAGGAACACCATTTAATTCTAACCAGAAATAGCCTAAGGGAGTTTTGATAACGTAATATGTTTGCTGAGGCGCAGGTTTAGCGTTTTTAGAGCAAGCATCAAAAATTCTTCCAAGCTTAATTAAATTTCTACAAATGATTTTCGAAGTGAATGGGTCGAAATGTGAATACCTACGAATGACACGTTTTAACTTTTCAACAGGAAAAGTGATATCCTTTGGTAAGGCATGATACTTCTGTACAACTAAAGCAGTTTTTTCAGTATTTTCCTTCCCTACTGGGACAATAACAGCGTGCCCAATATGGATATTTGGGTCATCGCAGATATAAGTATAGCCATTTCCTCCCTCCTGAAACTCAACAACAACGATATTTAACTCTTGATCCGGATCAAAGAGATGCTCGACCTTTTCAACTTCTTGGCGTTCATAAAAAGTAAAGCGATCTCCATCTCCGTCTTCGCCAAAAACCATGAAACTACCGCATTTAGGACACTTCCACATATAAAATGACGCCTCTGAAATGTCTTCATAAGAAATTGAATCATTACCATCTTTTTTATTCATGATTTCTACTAACAACTCATCCGAGTAAACTGAATAAGCATTTGAATCGGGCGACCTATGGTCGTTCATCGCTTGCCCGCATTTACATGTCCATTTACCCATAAACAACCTCAGTCATGCCCTAATTCTTCAAGAAAAACTTGATTTAGAGCTTTCCAGTCTTTCTTCACCTCGGTAACACTTTGAACGTATGCATCCAGCTCTTTGATGTTTTTGATGATGTAGTACTGGATTGGCATTATCGGATCAATTTCCATACTTTCGGGACCGTTTATCTTAATGTCAAGTAACCTTGATACATGCTCCTGCATTTGAGAAGGAAGTAATTCTTTGACCAAATCATCAAACAAAATCGGTGGAACAGAATGATATTTTTCAATCCAGCGACAAGCCAAAATAGGACGCAGCGCATAGAAATATTTTTTAGGTTTGACCTTGTCTCCTGAAAGATACTTATTCATTTGAGTTCTTGCAGTGTTCAAGTAATGGTACAGCATTTTTTTCTCAGAAAAATACTGGGTTGCAAGTGGACGTATGTGCTCGATAAAATCCGTTTGTTGATAAACAATTGGTGACTGTAACCATTCAAACAGTGTAGGATTAGACTTATAAAGGAGTTTTAAAGTCTTGTCTAAATCCCAGCCACTCACATCCCAAGTATCGTCAATTGGTAGCTCGATAACATCGCGCTGTTCATTCAAACGGAGATAAAACTCTTGCTTGTGTTTGTAGATAAATCGTACATCAAAGTCACTATCGGGAGACTCAAAGCCCCATGCACGACTACCAGACTCAATAGCCCACAAAACTGTGACATCGAAATCACGCTCAATTTCTGCTAATTTTTCGGGTACCAGAACATTCATTTCTTCTTGCGTTTGCATAATAAAGCCTCGTCTATAATTTGAACATAAACAGTTACTAAAATAGGAAACTAGGAGGACTGAAAGTGCTTTGTATCAAACTATCAAAACTACTACCAAAATAACTAATCCATATAGTAGCTTTTTCAGACGTTTTCTATACCTGAGACCTTTAAATGACAGAATCTCCATCCTTCCAATTCCGAGCAATTTCTTCATCCTTCTGGAGTTGGTCTACCAGTTCTTCAACGGAGTCAAATTTGACCATTTCTCGGACACGGTCTAACCAGTAGACAATAACTGTTTCACCGTAAATGTCATCTGAAAAATCAAAAATATTGACTTCAAAACGTGGCTCTTCTCCATCGAAAGTAACATTTTTCCCGACACTCGCCATTCCACGATATCTTTTACGCTGCACTTCAATATCGACTACGTAAACACCATCTGCTGGCATATAGGTTCGATCTCTTAAAACTAAGTTTGCTGTTGGGTAACCGATAGTCCGTCCACGAGCATTCCCATGAACAACCATTCCACGTGATGGTAGAGGAGTGCCAAGTAACTGACCAGCTTCTCTGACATCTCCATCAAGAATAGCTTGACGAATACGAGTAGAACTAATTTTACCCTTTTCATCCTCAACGGGAGGAACAATGATGATTTCTCCATCAAAATAGTCCTTCAAATCATCCGCAGTTTTCTTATCAGAACCAAACGTGTAATCAAATCCCGCTACAATAATCGCTGGTTTTAATGCTCTAACATAGGTATCAAAGAACTCTTGACCCGTTAAACTAGCAAATTTACTACTAAAGTCAAGTAAGAAAAGAGCCTCTACTCCATGCCATTTCATCTTATGTTCTCGTTCTTCATGGCTGACAATATGAAGCATTAATTCTGGCTGGTACGGTTGCAAAGCAAGCTTAGGTGACTCTGTAAAGGTCATCACGACAACTGGTAGATATTCTTTCATAGAAGCCTTGCTAGCTACTTCAAAAAGCTTCTGATGTCCTTTATGAATACCGTCAAAATAGCCTAATACAAGAACTGTTTTATCAGGTACTGCGATGTCTTTTTCATTTTTTATAGGTACTGTTGTAATCATGAAACTATTATATCATAGAGAAAGCCTTTTCGCTAAAAGGAAAGCCCAAATGTCGTTTTTTGCCCTGAACTGACCTTAAAAAATTATTCAAGATGTTAGTTTTAAAAAATAGCATCCCCTAAGAGATGCTATCGTTTGGTAACTAGTCTACTGTTTCTTCCAAATCTTTTAACTTCACCGAAACAATTTTTGAGACACCTGATTCTTGCATGGTCACTCCATAGATAGAATCAGCCGCTGCCATGGTTCCCTTACGGTGTGTCACAACGATAAACTGGCTGTCCTTGTCAAATCGATTGAGGTAATCCCCAAAACGCTTAACATTAGCTTCATCCAGCGCAGCCTCTACCTCATCCAAGATAACAAATGGAATAGTCTTGACACGGATAATGGAGAAGAGCAAAGCAAGAGCCGACAGGGCTTTTTCACCACCACTCATAAGGTTGAGAGACTGGATTTTCTTGCCTGGTGGTTGAACAGAAATCTCAACCCCAGCTGTCAGTAGGTCTCCCTCAGTTAAAATGAGATCCGCCTGACCTCCACCAAACATCTGCTTGAATGTCACTTTAAAGGACTCACGAATGGCTTCAAAGGTTGATTTAAATCGTTCCTTGACCTCATCATTCATCTCTGTGATAGTCTCAAGGAGCAGATTTTTCGCTGACAAAATATCATCTCGCTGACTATTTAGAAAGTCCAGACGGTTGTGAACTTCTTCATACTGGTCAATAGCTTCCAAGTTGACAGGACCCAGTGTGCGAATAGCCTTCTCTAAATCCTTAACTTCTTGCTCTGCCAGATTGAGATTTTCCAACTCATGAGACTTTTCTAAAGCTTCAGTATAGCTAATCTGGTACTGGTCTGTTAATTGACTTTGTAAATGGCGTAAGCGCTCGCTAACCTTTTCTTTCTTAGCTTCAGCACGTGTTTGCTTGCGAATCCACTCTTCATTCTGCTGGCGGGCCTGGTCCAAATGACTGGAAATATCATCCAGCTGACCTTCAATATCATCCAACTCAAACTGCTTGCGAATCAAACCTTGTTGGAGGTTTGTTTTCTGAGTTTTGGCTTCTTCTACCTGTTGACTGAGCAAATCTGTATCAACTTTCTCAAGATTGTCAACCTTTTCTTGAAGAAGACGCTGGATTTCCTCTTGTTCTATATCTAAATTGTCCAATTCTTTGCCTAAACGCTCAATATCAGCTACTTCATAACGTTTTTGCCCTTGCAGTTCTGTCTTAAGCAGGCGAGCTTGCGCTACCTCTTCCTGCAAGTTTTGATAGCGTTCTTGGATGGCATTTTTATTAGACTTAATCTCTTCAATCTCAGCTTCCAGATTTTGCTTTTCACTGGCAATGGTAGCAAGGCGCTCTTGGCATTTTTCCTTATCTGCTTGCCAATCTCCCTCAGTAAGACGATTTAATTCCTCTTCTTGGAGTTTCCAAAGAGTTTCTAACTCTTCAACTTGCTGACTGGTTTGCTGATAAGCGAGGGATAAGCCCTGCTCCTGAATACGAGCCTGCTCACCTTGAGATTTGATGGCTTCTAATCTTTCTGTCAGTCTAGCCACCTCCTCTTGCAAGGTCTTCAAACTCTCTTCATCTTTACGCAAGCTCGCTTCTTCTTCAGCAATTTCTTTTTGTAATTGCTCCAGTTCTGGCTTGATGAAAATACTGTTATTCTGGCGATTGGCTCCACCTGCATAGGAACCACCTGTACGCAACTCTGTTCCATCAAGGGTTACCATACGAACTTGATAACGAACCTGGCGCGCTGCTGCACGCGCATGTTCTACGGTATCAAAAATAGCTGTTGTAGCTAGCAAGTTCTTGAAAATAGCTTCCAGTCTAGTATCGAATGTCACCAACTCATCTGCCATCCCAAGGAAGCCTGGACTTGCTGCGATAGCATCTTGATTCTGGCTAGAAATCGTACGAGTATTGATTGTTGTCAAAGGAAGGAAGGTTGCACGACCGGCTCTGTTTCGTTTGAGGAAATCAATAGCTTTTGTTGCCGCGTTTTCATCTTCTACGATGATATGCTGGCTACTTGCCCCTAAGGCAATCTCCAGGGCAGTTTGATAATGCACATCAAAGGTAAGATGCTCACTGACTGCCCCAATAATCCCACCAAGATGGGCTTTTTCTTGAAGAACACTCTTGACACCTGCATAAAAGTTACTATGATTTCTCAGGATATTTTCCAAACTTTGGGCTCTAGCCTGCTTGTTTTTGAGACTATCCAGACGGTCAAAGAGTTGACTTTGTTGAGCTTGATAGGAAGTTTTCTGCTCTTCTTGTTCCTTGGCAATAGCTTGATAGTCGGCCAATAATTTTTGAACCTGTTCCTTAGCAGTTTCAAGCTCTTCTTTTTGCTGACTAGCCTTCTCTTTAGCTGTAGCCAGCTGTTCTTTCAGCTTTTCTAGTTGATCTGCTTGTTTTTGAGAAAGCTGACGACTATTTTCCAACTCGTTTTCGATACGGGTCAACTGGTTTGAGACATCCGCTTCTTCTTGTAAAAGCGCCACAAAGCGTTCACGCAAGAGCTCAATCATCTGATCAGGATCATCTGAAAAGCCAGCAATTCAGCTTCTAAACGATTAAGTTTTTGATTATTTTGGACTAGATTTTCTTCTAAGAGAGCTAAAGAGCTTTCTTTTTCAGCCTTTTCCTGACTTAGAGCCTTTCTCTTATCCTCTAAAGTAGCCAAACGAGCTTGTGCTTCCTGTTGATTCAGGGCTACTTGCTCAGATTCCAGTTTCGATAAGGCTAATTTTCTCTCTAAATCACTAATCAGACTGGTCAAATCCATCAAACTGCCTTGGTCTTTGGCCATTTCAGCCTGTAAATCTTGGCGTTGCTTCTTGAGATTCTGATTTTCTTCTTCTAATTTTTCACGTCTTTTGGTAGTTAACTAGTCAAGAGTTCCTGAACCTGAGCCAACTCTTCTTCTGTAGACTCTAGTTCAGCCTTATTTTCCTTGATTTGAGCAACCAGAACGTCTAAATAAATAGCCTTGCGTTGACCTTCCAAATCCAGAAACTTACGAGCATTTTCAGCTTGCTTCTCAAGAGGCTTGATTTGATTATCCAACTCGTAGATAATGTCTTCAAGACGATCTAGATTATCCTGAGTTTGCTGGAGTTTACTCTCAGTCTCTTTTCTACGAGTCTTGTATTTCAAAACTCCTGCAGCTTCTTCAAAAATAGCTCTGCGTTCTTCAGGCTTGGAGTTGAAAATCTCCTCAACCTTCCCTTGGGAATGATAGAGAAGGAAATCTCGTCCCAAACCTGTATCCAAGAAAAGGTCATGAATATCACGCAGACGGACTTTCTTACCATCAATCTTGTATTCGCTGTCTCCGCTACGATAGATATGGCGTTCTACTCTGATTTCTTGACCTGCATCCTTGATAAATCCATCATTATTATCCAGAGTCACAACTACAGAAGCATAATTGAGCGGTTTGCGACTTTCAGTTCCGGCAAAGATGACATCTGGCATCTTGCCACCACGGAGACTCTTAACACTTGACTCCCCCAAGGCCCAACGCAGACTTTCTGTAATATTGGACTTTCCAGATCCATTGGGTCCAACGACTGCCGTCACACCTTGGTCAAAGACGACCTTGGTCTTATCAGCAAAAGACTTGAATCCCTGAATTTCGATTTCCTTTAAATACATGAATCCAGCCCTTTCTCAACGGCATTTTTGGCAGCTTCCTGCTCTGCTAGTTTCTTAGAACGACCTTGACCTTGACCAATGCTCTTACCTTCAACAAGAACTTCTACATCAAAAACCTTATCGTGGGCAGGCCCTGTTTCAGAAATCACCTGATAACGAATAGCCACATCCCCATTAACCTGAAGTAACTCTTGGAGATGGGTTTTGTAGTCTGTAATCATCTCAAATTCGCCTGCTTCAACCTTAGGAATCATGACTTTGTAGATAAATTCCTTGACCTTAGCCACATCCTTGTCCAAAAGGAGGGCACCAAGAAAGGCTTCAAAGGCATCACCAAGAATGGTATCACGATTGCGTCCACCAGACTTTTCTTCCCCCTTACCCAGCTTGATAAACTGATCAAACTGGACAATCACGCGCAAAACCAGCCAAACTCTCCTCACGTACAATCATGGCACGGAGTTTAGACAAGTCACCCTCAGGCTTTTTAGGATATTTTTTATACAGATATTCTGAAATCAATAACTGTAGAACAGCGTCTCCTAAAAATTCCAAGCGTTCATTGTGTGAAATTTTTAAGAGGCGGTGCTCATTGGCATAACTCGTATGAGTAAAGGCAGTCTCCAGTAAATTTTTGTCTGCAAATTCGATTGCAAAATGGTTCTTTAGTACAGTTTGTAATTCTTTCATACCAACCTCTTTCTAACTGATAACAGTCCTTTTTATTATATCAAAAAAAGCCCCCTGAGTCACTCTAAAACGGGACTGGAGAGCATTTGGGAATTCTTTAAAAAGAGATTTTCAGTTTTAAGGGCCAATTTAGGGCTGTGTAAAGAAAAAAAGCCCTATTAAAGGCTTTTTTAGGATGTTTACATCCACCCTGAGGGAATCGAACCCCCATCTCAAGAACCGGAATCTTACGTGATATCCATTACACTAAGGGTGGAAACTTGTTTTATTATAACAAAAATTTGCTCTAATAACAAGTTTTTTTCTGGTCAGATAGCCCGTCTTAGTGGGAAGCATCCCCATTCCAGATAGAGTTTTTCACGATCACATAATCAACGTGTTTAAGGTCAGCAACCTGACGTCCACCTGCATAAGAAATAGCACTTTGAAGGTCTTGTTCCATCTCAGTTAAAGTGTCTTGTAGATGGCCTTTGGCAGGAAGCAAGATACGTTTGCCTTCCACATTTTTGTAAGCACCTTTTGGTATTGTGAAGCTGAACCATAGTATTCTTTGAACTGTTCACCATCGACTTCAATCGTCTTCCCTGGACTTTCGATGTGTCCTGCAAAGAGGGAACCAATCATGACCATACTGGCACCGAAACGAATAGACTTGGCAATATCGCCGTGAGTACGAATCCCTCCATCAGCAATAATCGGTTTACGGGCGGCCTTGGCACACCAGCGTAGAGCAGCTAACTGCCAACCACCTGTACCAAAACCAGTCTTAACCTTGGTAATACAAACCTTACCAGGACCGATTCCGATCTTAGTAGCATCCGCACCAGCATTTTCCAATTCACGCACAGCTTCTGGTGTTCCTACATTTCCAGCAATAACAAAAGTATTTGGCAATTCTTTTTTGATGTGTTGAATCATAGAAATCACGCTATCTGCATGACCATGAGCAATATCAATCGTGATGTATTCTGGAGCATCAGCCTTGAGCTGGCTAACAAAATCATACTCGTAGTCCTTAACACCGACAGAGATAGAAGCAATGAGCCCTTGATCGTGCATGCGTTTGATAAAAGGAATGCGTCCTGCTTCATCAAAACGGTGCATAATGTAGAAGTAACCACCTTTAGCCAGTTGCTCTGCTACATTTTCATCCAAAATCGTCTGCATATTAGCTGGCACAACAGGTAGTTTAAAGGTGTGATTTCCTAGAGTGACGCTTGTATCCGCTTCTGCACGGCTTTTAATGACACATTTATTTGGAATCAATTGAATATCTTCGTAATCAAAAATTGGAAATTCATTTAACATATCGATGTCTCGTTTCTTTTGTAATGACCTACCTATGCTCTCGCATCACTACGCCTTTTCCGACGTTTCCTTAATTTATTATAAACTAAAGTACAGTTTTTGTCAAATAATTTTATAAATTAAAATATATTGTTCGGATTTTATTGTATAAATAACAAAAGAAAGAGGAGAGATTATTTTCTCTCCACTTCTTTAGTAATATTCCTTTTAAAACTTTCTTCGGAGTTTTCCAGCATTTCACAAAATTCACGATAAGATGAAGACTTCTGAGGAATTTGGATAGACCATTTCTTCAACAAAGCTCCATAACCTACTAGCTTTCCTATCTCATTATCAACAACCTTGTCCTTGCTCGGAAAAACAAGACCAACCTTCTCAGCTTTTAAAATATAAGAATAGGAAATCAGCTGGAATAAGTCCTCACGGTTGATCCCTTTTTCAGTGAACTCTAGTTTTTTATATTTAGCATCTAGAACAATCTTTCGTTCTCTATCATAAAAATCTGGATATACTTTCCGTTTCCCAACAGAAAATACCGAAATACCACCTAATTTTTCTTTATTCCGTGGATGGATGAAATCTTTTGGCAACAAGGTATGAACATACTCTTCCCAAAGCCAGGCAACATCAAAAAGAATACCATGAATTTTTTGATCTTGATACCCTAAGCCGTGCTTTTCTTGGTTTAGGATCATCAGACAAAGTTCTTGTAACTTTCTGTACTCGTGAAAGTATGCATGACGTATAGGTTTAGATTGATTTCCCCAAATAATCTTAGCACGATCAGCTAGTTTATAAGAGGGCGTTACACTCACGATTTCAGCTACGGTTTCACGACTAGTTGAGAGATTATCTAGTACCCCTTGACCAATACTTTTCTGGTTCTTAATGTATTCAATAGTATGACGGACCAACTGCATGAGAGGATTATCATAGGTAAACTCTCTCGTTGTATAGGCAATATTTCCCGTGAAAGGAAGATTTTTCTTGAGATGGTTTCTTACATCAATCACTCCCTTAACATGAATACATTAAGAACCAGAAAAGCATTGGTCAAGGGGTACTAGATTAATCTCTCAACTAGTCGTGAAAACGTAGCTGAAATCGTGCGTGTAACGCCCTCTTATAAACTAGCTGATCGTGCTAAA
>CAKMPG010000182.1:0-11875 GCA_927911355.1 Streptococcus mitis
TTGAAGAAATCAATGAAATAGCATTTCCAACTCCAGAACATGCGGCTTCAATCCTCGGAGTCGATGAACAATTCCCAACCGTTTTACAAACCAAGACTACTAAACTAGAGTCTACTGGTCAAGTTCTCGCATACAGCGAAACATATAAACGCGCAGATTACTACAAAATCAAATTCATTTCATGTGACCGTGATCACTAAGAAGAAAGCCTAAGCCTTGCTTGGGCTTTTTCTATGCTTATTATACCATACCAAAAAGGTAGCGCTTACCTTTTATAGTAGATTCTATAGTTTGTAGAGTATTTTATAGAAATAGGGCTAAAAAATTTCTACTAAATATATATATGTTTCTTTTACAACCAATCTGAAATCTTAAGCTTAAATTTTATATTTTTTTATACTTATTATAGTTTTTTATCACCTCCTCTTGACTCTTATTAATATAAGAAATAAAATAAGGGTGTTGTTTTATGTAAACGCTATCAATATAAAATACAATCAGGAGGTTTTGCAATGAAACAAGAAAAACAACAACGTTTTTCCATTCGTAAATACGCTGTAGGAGCAGCTTCTGTTCTAATTGGATTTGCCTTCCAAGCACAGGCTGTTGCAGCCGATGGAGTTACTCCTACTACTACGGAAAACCAACCGACCATCCATACGGTTTCCGATTCCCCTCAACCATCCGAAAATCGGACTGAGGAAACACCTAAAGCAGAGCTTCAACCAGAAGCTCCAAAAACTGTAGAAACGGAAACTCCAACTACTGATACGGTAGCTAGTCTTCCAAAAACAGAAGAAAAACCACAAGAGGAAGTTAGTTCAACTCCTAGTGATAAAGAAGAAGTGGTAACTCCAACTTCTGCTGAAAAAGAAACTACCGATAAAAAGGCAGAGGAAACTAGCCCTAAAAAGGAAGTTCCGAAAGAGGCTGATTCTAAAGAGTCGAATACAGACAAGACTGATAAACCAGAAGCTGACAAGGATAAACCAGCTAAGAAAGATGAACCGAAAGCAGAGGCTGACAAACCTGCAACAGAGGCAGGAAAGGAACGTGTTGCAACTGAAAATGAAAAATTAGCTAAACGAAAAAATCGTTTCAATTGATGCTGGACGTAAATATTTCTCACCAGAACAGCTAAAAGAAATCATCGATAAGGCCAAAGAATATGGTTACACAGATCTTCATCTCTTGGTAGGTAACGATGGCCTCCGTTTCATGTTGGATGATATGTCTATGAAAGTGGGCGATAAAACCTACTCTAGTGATGATGTCAAACGCGCCATTGAAAATGGAACAAATGCTTATTACGATGATCCAAATGGTAACCATCTCACTGAAAGTCAGATGACAGATTTGATTAATTATGCCAAAGATAAGGGAATTGGTGTGATTCCAACTGTCAATAGTCCTGGACATATGGATGCTATGCTCCATGCTATGAAAGAACTTGGCATTGAAAATCCTAACTTTGATTATTTTGGTAAAAAATCGGAACGAACTGTTGACTTAAATAATAAACAAGCAGTCGATTTCACAAAAACTCTGATTGACAAATACGCTAACTACTTCTCTAACAAATCTGAAATCTTCAATATTGGACTAGATGAATATGCCAATGATGCGACAGATGCTAAAGGTTGGAGTGTGCTTCAAGCTGATAAATATTATCCAAATGAAGGTTACCCTGAAAAAGGATATGAAAAATTCATCTCTTACGCTAATGACCTCGCTCGTATTGTAAAATCTCACGGTCTCAAACCAATGGCCTTTAACGACGGTATCTACTACAATAGCGACACAAGCTTTGGTAGTTTTGACAAAGACATCATCGTTTCTATGTGGACTGGTGGTTGGGGAGGCTACGACGTTGCTTCTTCTAAACTACTAGCTGAAAAAGGTCACCAAATCCTTAATACCAATGATGCTTGGTACTACGTTCTTGGACGAAACGCTGATGGCCAAGGTTGGTACAATCTCGATCAGGGGCTCAATGGTATTAAAAACACACCAATCACTTCTGTACCCAAAACAGAAGGAGCTGATGTCCCAATCATCGGTGGTATGGTAGCTGCTTGGGCCGATACCCCATCTGCACGTTATTCTCCATCTCGCCTCTTCAAACTCATGCGTCATTTTGCAAATGCCAACGCTGAATACTTTGGAGCCAACTACCAACCTGCAGAAAAAGCACTAGAAACTATACCAAAAGACTCTAACCGCTATACTGCTGAAAGTTTTGCTGCTGTAAAAGAAGCTGAAAAAGCCATCCGTTCGCTCGATAGCAATCTCAGCCGTGCTCAACAGGATACCATTAATCAGGCAATTGTTAACCTTCAAGAAGCTATCAAAAACTTAGTCTTTACACCAGAAGCTCAAAAAGAAGAAGATGCTAAACGCGAACTTGAAAAACTGAATAAGAATAAAGTCATTTCCATCGATGCAGGTCGCAAATACTTCTCTCTAGATCAACTCAAACGCATCGTAGACAAGGCGAGTGAGCTCGGCTACTCTGATGCCCACCTCCTTCTAGGAAATGATGGCCTTCGCTTCCTACTCGATGATATGACCATTACTGCCAACGGAAAAACCTATGCTAGTGATGACGTTAAAAAAGCTATTATCGAAGGAACTAAAGCTTACTACGACGATCCAAACGGTACTGCACTGACACAGGCAGAAGTGACAGAACTTGCCAAATACGCTAAGGAAAAAGGTATTGGTCTGATTCCAGCTATTAATAGCCCAGGACATATGGATGCTATGCTGGTCGCCATGGAAAAACTTGGCATCGCGAATCCTCAAGCCAACTTTGATAAGGTCTCAAAAACAACCATGGACCTTGAAAATCAAGAAGCCCTTAACTTTACCAAAGCCCTTATCGGTAAGTATATGGATTACTTTGCTGATAAATCAAAGATATTCAACTATGGTACAGATGAATATGCCAATGATGCGACCAACGCCCAAGGTTGGTACTACCTCAAATGGTATGGACTCTATAACAAGTTCGCAGACTATTCTAACAGCCTTGCTGCTATGGCCAAAGAAAGAGGGCTACAACCAATGGCCTTCAACGATGGCTTCTACTATGAAGACAAGGATGATGCTGAATTCGATAAGGATGTCTTGATTTCTTACTGGTCTAAAGGCTGGTGGGGCTACAACCTTGCGTCACCTCAATACCTGGCAAGCAAAGGCTATAAGTTCTTGAATACCAACGGTGACTGGTACTATGTTTTAGGAAATCACAAACAAGATGAAGCTTATCCTCTTTCAAAGGCAATTGAAAATTCTGGAAAAGTCCCATTCAATCAACTAGCTTCTACCAAATATCCTGAAGTTGACCTTCCAACAGTTGGTAGTATGTTAGCTATATGGGCAGATAAACCAAGCGCTGAATACAAGGAAGAGGAAATCTTTGAACTCATGGCTGCCTTTGCAGACCACAACAAAGACTACTTCCGTGCTAATTATAATGCTCTCCGCGAAGAATTAGCTAAAATTCCTACAAACTTAGACGGATACAGCACAGAGAGCCTAGCTGCACTCAAGGCAGCAAAAGATGGACTGAACCTTAACCTCAACCGCAGCAAACAAGCTGAATTAGACGCACTAGTAGGTAAGCTCAAGGCCGCTCTTCAAGGCCTCAAACCAGCTGCAACTCATTCAGGAAGCCTAGATGAAAATGAACTAGCTGCTAACGTTGAAACCAAACCTGAACTAGTTGTGAAAACAGAAAGCATTCCGTTTAAAGTCATTCGAAAAGAAAATCCGAATCTCCCAGCAGGCCAAGAAAAAGTTGTCAAAGCTGGAGTTCTAGGTGAACGCACTTCTTACGTATCTGTTCTTACTGAAAATGGAAAGGCCAGCGAAACAGTTCTAGATAGTCAAGTAACCAAAGAACCTGTCGATCAAATTGTGGAATTCGGAGCACCAATTACACATGTCGGCGATGAGAATGGCCTTGCTCCAATCGCAGAAGAAAAACCTAGACTAGACATTCCTAAGGAAGAGCCTAGCCGAACAGAAACTCCTTTCAAAGTAGTTGTTGAAAGCGGGCCTAAGGCTGAATCTAACTCTGCTAACGGAATCACTCATCAATTAGCAGATGGTAAAAATAGTAAACCTGGATGGAAATTAATTGAAAGCAAATGGTATTACTATGATCATGCAGATAAAGTGAAGACCGGTTGGGTTAAAGACGGAGCATGGTACTACCTAGATGAGTCTGGTGTAATGAAAACTGGTTGGCAGAAAGTAAATGGTACATGGTATTATCTTGATAACTCAGGTGCTATGCAAACTGGTTGGATCGATCAAGGTGGATCATGGTACTATCTCAACGACTCAGGTGCCATGCAAACCGGCTGGGTCAACCAAGGAGATACATGGTATTATCTTGACAACTCAGGTACAATGAAAACTGGTTGGTTCCAAGTTGAAGATAAATGGTATTATTCATACCCTTCAGGAGCCTTAGCTGTCAACACAACAATTGATGGCTACGCTGTAAATGCCGACGGCGAATGGATTCAATAAGATAAAATGAAAGATTTATATCCAGAGACCTAATGAGAGCTGAGTATAAAACTCAATTTCAAGAAGAAAAAGAAATAAATCTTTCCAAATAAAATGCATATTACCAAGGTTCTCAACACCTGATAATATGCGTTTTTATGATTTTAAAGAGACTGGATACCCAGCCTCTTTTTTTAATTAATCACCAAGTCCTAGACGTTCAAAGATATCATCCACTCGTTTAGTGTAATAAACTGGGTTAAAGATCTCATCGATTTCTTCTTGTGTAAGGCGTGAAGTTACTTCTGGGTCTGCTTCAAGAAGTGGTTTAAAGTCTACTTGATTGTCCCAAGAGTAAGCTGTTTTTGGTTGCACCAGGTCATAGGCTTGCTCACGGGTCATGCCTTTTTCAATCAAGGTCAACATAGCGCGTTGGCTGAAGATGAGACCAAAAGTTGAGTTCATGTTACGGATCATGTTTTCAGGGAAGACTGTCAAGTTCTTAACGATATTTCCAAAACGGTTAAGCATGTAATCAATCAAAATGGTTGTATCTGGTGTGATGATGCGCTCAGCTGATGAGTGAGAGATATCACGCTCATGCCAGAGAGCAACGTTCTCATAGGCTGTAATCATGTGCCCACGAATAACACGCGCAAGACCCGTCATGTTCTCAGAACCGATTGGGTTGCGTTTGTGAGGCATTGCAGATGAACCTTTTTGCCCTTTGGCAAAGAATTCTTCCACTTCGCGTTGTTCTGATTTTTGCAAACCACGAATCTCAGTCGCCATACGTTCGATAGAAGTCGCAATGCTAGCAAGAACTGCAAAGTACTCAGCGTGAAGGTCACGAGGAAGCACCTGTGTAGAGATTTCTTGGGCACGGATACCCAATTTGTCGCAGACGTATTGCTCAACGAATGGCGGGATATTGGCAAAGTTACCAACCGCACCAGAGATCTTACCAGCTTCCACACCAGCAGCCGCATGCTCGAAACGCTCGATGTTGCGCTTCATTTCGCTGTACCAAGTCGCCAATTTCAGACCAAAGGTTGTAGGCTCAGCGTGCACACCGTGGGTACGCCCCATCATGATGGTAAACTTGTGCTCCTTAGCCTTATCAGCGATGATGTTGGTGAAGTTTTCAAGGTCACGACGGATGATGTCGTTGGCCTGCTTGTAAAGATAACCGTAGGCCGTATCCACCACGTCGGTAGAAGTCAAACCATAGTGGACCCACTTACGCTCTTCACCAAGCGTCTCAGAAACTGCACGCGTGAAAGCCACCACATCGTGACGCGTCTCCTGCTCAATCTCCAAAATACGGTCGATGTCAAAGTCCGCTTTTTCACGAATCAAAGCTACATCTTCCTTAGGGATTTCCCCCAACTCAGCCCATGCCTCGTCAGCCAAGATTTCCACCTCAAGCCAAGCACGGTATTTATTTTCTTCACTCCAAATATTCGCCATCTCAGGGCGAGAGTAACGGTTAATCATGTTGTTCATTTTTCCTTTCTTCTTAAGCTGTTGGGAATAAGCTATCTAGGTAAACCAAGATTTCTACTCAAACTCCTCTTTTCCAATAAACACAGATGGATAGTGTAGTAATTCATTGAGATCGGTATCCAATGGTAAATCATAAATTGCTAAATAGTTTTCAGGATATAGAGCAACTAGCTTTTCATATTTAGCCTTTACCTTTTCGTGATCACTGCTAGCAAACAAGACTTCGACAACTGCTCCAGTCTTATCCTTTTCAACAAAAGCGTTAACGATTATTTGTATCATAGACTTGTCCTAAAAATCAATCCCTTTCCCTAACTCATCCACACTATCTGATTCATCACTAAACAAAGTCACATGTCCCATCTTGCGGTTGTGCTTCGCTTCTATTTTACCATACATGTGGAGGTGGGCGCTTGGATTTTCTGTGACATATTTTTCAGCAGCCTCGACGTGTTGGCCAAGGACATTGAGCATAACGACTGGCGCATGTAATTTAATTTCTGGCAATGGTGCTCCGAGAACACCCAAAATATGGGTGTCAAACTGTGAAAAGTCACAAGCTTCGATAGAGTAGTGCCCTGAGTTGTGTGGACGTGGCGCAATCTCGTTGACGATGATGTCATCAGCTGTCGCAAACATTTCCACGCAAAGGGTTCCAGATAGATTAAGCTGTTCAGCAATTCGCACTGCCATTGCTTTGGCTTTGGCTGCTAAACTTTCTGAAATTCGAGCTGGAACGATAGTCTTAGACAAAATGTTGTTGCGATGGATGTTTTCCTGAACTGGGAAAACCGTCACGTCCTTGCCATCTCCTGACACGATGACAGAAATCTCCAGGTCAAAATTGACAAATTCTTCTAAAACGCAATCTGCTGAATCCGCTAGTGCATAAGCTTCTTCTAAATCTGCTTCTGAGCGAATAACCTTTTGTCCATGCCCATCATAGCCACCAGTCGCAGTCTTGAGAACATAGTTTTCGATAGGTCGATGTCTACCAAGTCTTGGCTTGAAGTCACGACCTTGTAGGGTGCTACAGTGACTTGAGCTTTATTTGAGAGAAAGTTCTTTTCAAAAATCCGATTTTGCGAAATACGGAGCAGATCTGTCCCTTGAGGGAGTTGACCATCCTTGATAACAGCATCCAAACCGTCAGCATCGACATTTTCAAACTCATAAGTGAGAACATCACAACGGTCTGCCAACTCACGGAGGGCATCCACATCGTTATAAGGGGCCACGATGATTTCCGCCACACGAGAGGCCGGGCAATCAGCCACAGGATCCAGAGCGATAACCTTGTGACCCATGTAGATAGCTGAGATGGCCATCATCTGTCCCAGCTGACCGCCACCGATAATTCCGATTGTTTTAGATGAGCTCATTTGTAGACTCCTCTGCGATTTTTCCTTGCTCTTCTGTGAAATCTGCCAATGCTGTCGCGATAGCCTGATCTTCTACTGAAAGAAGACGGAGGGCGAAGAGGGCAGCATTAGTCGCACCAGCTTCCCCGATAGCCATAGTCGCAACCGGTACGCCACCCGGCATCTGAACGATAGAGTAGAGCGAGTCCACGCCACTAAGGGCACGCGATTTGACGGGCACCCCAATGACAGGAAGGGTTGTTTTGGCTGCTACCATCCCTGGCAAATGGGCTGCGCCACCTGCACCTGCGATGATGACCTTGATGCCACGGCTACGGGCCTCTTCTGCATGCTTGAACATGAGGTCTGGTGTACGGTGGGCAGAAACAACTTTCTTTTCGTAGGCTACACCGAAGCGGTCTAGGACTTCTGCTGTTTTTTGCATGGTTGCCCAGTCGGATTTTGAGCCCATGATGATGGAAATAATTGGTTTGGTCATGATTTTCCTTTTCTTTCCTTTCTTTTTTCAATCACCTTAGGTTGTGAGGGACGGCAGCAGCCACCAAAGGTGTCTCATGCCTAAATCGGAAGCCCAAGGTCTTCCAATTTCCCTGAACGATTGTATTGTCATTCAATCGTTCTTGCACAACAGCGGTGATTGTTCTATATTAGCTCGCTAACGCTCGCAAATCAAACGACTATTAACGTACTTGACGACTGCATCGCTTTTTTCTTATACCTTTATCGAATAGCTTTACTTCCGATATCTGTTCGGTAGAAAAGCCCTTCTGTTTTTTGTTGGGCGAGTTCTTGGTAGATGGTGTCTTGAGCTTCTTTGACGGTGTCTGCTGTGGTGACGAGCATATAGACACGTCCACCGTTTGAGAGCAGTGTTCTGCTATTTTCCGCAAACTTAGCACCTGCATAGTAGGTGATGATGTCGCCGTCGGTTTTAGCTGGCAACTTGACACCTTTTTCATAGTCTAGCGGATAACCCTTGGATGCGATAACCACACCCAGAGTCACACCCTTGTCCGTCCAGGTGATGTTTGGCTCCTTGCCATCGAGGATATCCGTAATATTTGTGCAAAGTCAGATGTTAAACGAGGCAAGATGATTTGCGTTTCAGGATCTCCAAAACGAGCGTTGAACTCTATGACCTTAGGTCCATCAGCTGTCAAGATAAGCCCTGCGTAAAGGATACCCAGATAAGGGCGACCTTCTTTAATCATCCCTTCGAGGACTGGCTTGACAATGGTGTCAACCGCTGTATCAACTACACTCTGTGGTAAGTGTGGAACTGGCGCATAGGCACCCATCCCACCAGTGTTAGGCCCCGTATCGCCATCATAGGCACGTTTGTGGTCTTGAGCCGTTGGCATGATGTAGAACTTGTCCCCATTGACAAAGGCAAAGAGTGAAAATTCCTCTCCTTCAAGGAATTCCTCAATAACTACACGCGCACCTGAATCACCGAATTTATTGTCCAAAAGCATCTCATGAGTGGCTTCGACCGCTTGCTCGACTGTCTCAGCAACGACAACACCCTTCCCAAGCGCCAAGCCATCCGCCTTGACTACGATAGGCGCACCCTGCTTTCGATATAGGCCTTAGCTTCCTCGAAATCTGAAAAAGTCCCATAGGCTGCTGTCGGAACGCCGTATTTGACCATGATTTCCTTAGCAAAATCCTTGGACCACTCCAGCTCAGCTGCAGCCTTAGTCGGACCAAAAGCTTTGAGTCCTGCCGCATTGAAATCATCCACAATCCCAGCTGCAAGGGCATCATCTGGCCCGATAAAGGTCCAAGCAATATCGTTAGCCTTTGCGAAGTCAATCAATTTAGAATGTTCGGAAATAGAGATATTTACCAATTCCAAACCATCCAGAGTCATCCCATCATTCCCAGGAGCAACAAAAACCTTTTCTACCTCTTTTGACTCAAGCAACTTCTTAGCAATCGCATGTTCACGACCACCCGAACCGACAACTAACAGCTTCATTTCTCAACCTCTTTTGCGAATTATTTACTAATATTATATCACAAACGTTCGTTTTAATCTTGTTTCTCTTCGCATTTTTTACGCAAAAAAGGAAAGAAACTTTTTTCTTCCCTTTAACGTTCTTAATGCTAAAATGTCTCACTCCTGTGAAGACCATAGTCAAGCCATATTTATCCGCAGCTTCGATAGACTCTTTGTCACGGACGGAGCCTCCCGGCTGAATGATAGCCTTAATTCCTGCTTTGGCAATTTCTTCCACATTATCCGCAAATGGGAAGAAGGCATCCGAAGCAAGTACAGCACCGTCAAGGCGGTCTTTGGCTTGGTCAATGGCAATACGAACAGAGGCCACACGGTTAGTCTGACCTGGACCAACACCCAGTGTCATGTGGTCGTTAGTCACGATAATTCCGTTTGATTTGACATACTTGATAGCCTTCCAAGCGAACTCAAGAGCTGTCGCTTCTGTCTCTGTTGGTTGGCGTTTGGTCACCACTTGCCAGTCAGCTGGACTTTCTTTGACCACGTCTTGGTTTTGCACCAGAAGTCCACCGACAACACCTGTGTATTCTGCTTCCACTTCACTGGCTTCTTGAGCGTCAAATGGCAGGGCAAGGATACGCAAGTTTTTCTTTTTATTGGTCAAAATGGCTAGCGCTTCATCGGTATAGCTCGGTGCAATGATGATTTCAAGGAATACACCATGCATCTTCTCAGCTGTCACAGCATCTACCTCACGGTTAAGGACGACAATTCCACCAAAGATAGAAACTGGGTCAGACTCATAAGCGTAGTCCCAAGCTGTTTCGATATCATCAGCTTGACCAATTCCACATGGGTTCATGTGTTTGAGAGCCACAACGGTTGGACGATCTTTAAAATCACGGATGATACGAATGGCCGCATCAGCGTCACGGATATTATTAAATGACAATTCTTTCCCGTTGAGCTGTTTCGCTGAAGCAATCGAGTAGTCAGTCGGCAAGGCTTTTTGGTAGAAGTCCGCGTCTTGTTGAGGGTTCTCACCGTAACGCATAGCTTGTTTGAGGTCATAGGTCAAAGTGAGCTTTTCAGGTTTGCTTTCCCCCACTTGAGCTGTGAAATACTCTGCAATCAAGGCGTCATAAGCCGCTGTATGACGGAAAACCTTGGCTGCCAAACGTTGGCGAGTTTCATAAGTCGTTTCACCATTGGCTAACAACTCGTCCAAAACCACTGTATAGTCAGCAGGGTCTCCCACAACCGTCACGCTGGCATGGTTTTTAGCTGCTGAACGAAGCATAGATGGCCCGCCGATATCGATATTCTCCACCGCATCAGCATAAGTCACATCTGGTTTGAGAATCGTTTCTTTAAAGGGATAGAGATTGACCACTACAAGGTCGATAAGCTCAATTTGGTTCTCCTTAGCAGCCTCTATGTGGCTATCCAAGTCTCGACGAGCAAGGAGCCCACCGTGGATATTTGGATGAAGGGTCTTAACACGGCCATCCATCATCTCTGGGAAGCCCGTCACATCATCGATCGCAATGGTCTCCACCCCAGCATTGTCAAGGGCAACCTTTGTCCCACCTGTCGAGATAATATCCCAACCAAGTTTTTTAAGTTCTTGGGCAAATTCAACAATGCCCGCTTTGTCTGAGACGCTGATTAAGGCTTTTTTCGTCATTCTATTCCTCTTTCTTTAAGTCCAAGCGCATAGCGACTTCGTTATTTTCTTCTATAAATCCTGTTTCCTGAAAACCAAGACTAGTCAGCAGGTGCTTCATTTTTTCATTTCCAACCACATAATCTGCAACAATATGACTGCAGACTCTATCCATCTGAGCCTCTTTGATTAGAACTTCCAAGGCTTTTCGACCATAACCTCTTCCTTGGTACTGCTGACCAATCATTATCCGCCAGATAAAGTATTCCGCTTCATCCTTGTCTATTTCCAGCAGGAGAAAGCCAACCACAAGTTCATTCCAATAAATTGCCATTGGAAACACATCCCCATTCTCTCGGTAGAGCCATGCGTCAGCTAAAGAGCGTACATTTGGAGACACGAAACGTGCTCGTTCATCAGCTTCAGATATTTTCAAATCCAGCACTGCCTGAAAACTGCTCTCATCTACTAATTTCAGTTCAATCATTTTTTCTCCTAGCAAGATTGCGCAATCAAAACTTGACTTCGATCTTATTTTCGTGCAACTCCCAAGCTATTCAGAACCTCTGGATACAACTTGTACTCTGCTTCATGAATACGTTCTTCAAAGCTGGCTATGGTATCATCAGCTAACCGTGGCACACGGACTTGTTTGATGATCTTTCCTGTATCCACACCTGAGTCCACCCAGTGAATGGTCACACCACTTTCAGAGACACCAGCATTCCAAGCATCTTCAATCCCATGAGCTCCTGGAAATTCTGGCAAGAGGCTGATGAATGTTGATAATCCTGCCTTCATAAGCTACCAGTAAAGTAGGCCCAACAATTTTCAATG
>CAKMPG010000183.1:0-5144 GCA_927911355.1 Streptococcus mitis
TTTCCTTTGGATGCTCTTTTTCATATTGTTCCTTGACAGTGAAGCTGTGCGCCCAGTGGGTCGGTGCGCCATAGAGGGAACGAGCAGTCGTACCCTTGGCTTGCTCTTCAAGGATTTGGGGAATAACTTCCTCAAAAATAGCCTTGATTTCAGCATCTGTTTTTCCATCTTTGATGAATTGTTGGGTAGCAATGTGGACAAACTCTTGGTTTTTCTTTGTTAATTTTTGTAGATCAATCTGAGACATAGGAACTCCTCTTAGAACCATTTTTTATGGATGAGATAGAGAGTGAGCGAGACACTCATAGCAAAGGCGATAAAGACGATTAACCAGAAGGCATTTGGCTCGCCGTTTAGGGGGATTTCATTATCCTTAAAGTTCATCCCGTAGGCAGAAAAGACCATGGTTGGGATGGACATGACGATGGTCACAAGGGCCAAGGTTTTCATGATGTTGTTCTGGTTGTTAGAAATGATAGAGGCGAAGGTCTCTGTCATAGAATGCAAGACGTTTCCATAAATGTCTGCCATCTCGATGGCCTGTTGGGTTTCAATCAGGGTGTCTTCAAGCAGGTCTTCGTCCTCAAGGTATTTCTTGATATTGCTGGTTGAGCTGGTCAATTTCTTAATCACACGCTCATTTGTTTTGAGGGAGGCCTTGAAATAGACGATGGTTTTTTCCAATTCCATGAGCTCAATCAATTCTTCATTTCGAGTTGATTGATGCAGTTGACTTTCAATCTGTTCACTCTTACGATCAATCGAACGAAGGGCTGTTAGGTAAAGCTCTGCATTGCGATAAAGAATCTGAAAGATAAAACGCGAACGCATGAAGGTATAGAAATTACGCAATCGACGGTTGATAAAGACATCGAGGACCGGTAATGGTTCCAAACACGTAGTGATAATGGTTTCCTCGGTGATGATAATACCAAGCGGGATGGTTACGTAGTAGGTGCGGTTATTTCTTTCCTCTGTGACTGGAACGTCTACGATAATCAGGGTATACTCGTCTTCAATGGTAATACGAGACATTTCTTCCGCATCGAGCGGTGCCCGAAGGTCAGCAATATCAATATCGAAGGCGTTGGCGATTTCGAGTGATTCATTTTGAGTCGGATTGACGAGATTGATCCAAGTACCCGGTTCAAGTGTATCGATCTCTTTAAATTCAGTTGTTGTAGAGAGAAAAACTTGTTTCATATCCCTTATCCTTTCTCATTTTTCAGATTTTTTCACACCGTACTATTATACTACAAAATCGGCTTTTTTCAAATAAAATCTTACAAAGACACCGTTATAATTGGCTTTTTGCTTTGTCTTGAAACGTTGATTTTTGAATTTGCTCCCCTTTTTGCTCCCCCTATAGTGCTTTTAGTGCAGTTTCGTAGAATGAGACTGCTTTTTTTGCGTTCTCTTTTGAGAGGTGGCTATATATATCCATGGTCATTGATAAAGTGGAATGACCTAGGCGGTACTGGAGTTCCTTGTATGGTATTCCAGAGTTAAGTAAGAGACTAGCGTGAGTGTGACGGAATCCGTGAAAGCCAATGTTAGGAACATCAGCACGCTTAAAATGTGTTTGCAATCTTCTTTTAAGCCTTGAACTGCTAGGATACTCATGAATGAAATCCGAAAATACCACGCTTTCACGTTGTCCTATCTTCCAGGCCTCTTTAGTTTGGCGTAGTTTGTACTGCTTCAGCATGCTAACAGTCGCTTGATCTATATCTATATCCCGATAACTAGCCTTAGATTTTGGGCTATTGATTTCTAAATCCCGATTTAGTGTTTTGGTAATATGCACAACGGCATTATCTAAGTCTATATCAGACCAGGAAAGAGCTAAAGCTTCATTGATACGGCAACCAGTAGCCAATAGGAACTTATAGAGCGTTGTCTCATAGTAGTAACGATATCTATCGCTATCTAAATTATCGAGATAACCAAGAAACTTTTTTTAGTTCTTGATTTTCAAAGTGTTTTACCTTTTGGCGCTTTGCTTTCTGAGTGTTACGAGGTAAAACAACATCACGCGCAGGATTGGACGGTATAGCTTGCATGGTTACGCCATATTGTAAGATACGTTTGTTTAAAGCATGTATCTTGTCATAGTGTAGAAAAGCCCCTTTTTCCCCTCTATTGGTCTTGTCAGCAAGTTCGTTGATAATAGACTGGATAAGTGGAGTAGTGAGCTTATCGAGCTTGTAAGCCCCAAAAATAGGCAATATATGATTATCAATTAGCTTTCTAACATTGCCTTGAGTGTTTGGCTTAACCGTATTCTTATAACTTTCTAACCAGAGATTGGCTAATTCTTGATAGTTTTTTATGGTGCTAGCCTTTTGTCTGGTAGATCCTGCTTTCTGAAAAGCTATTTTTTTCTTGATTGGCTTTCTGTTTTACTTCCTTTTGTGTCCGACCTGTTACCTTGGTTTTGACTTTCTTTCCTGTTACCTGGTCAACTCCTAGATATACATTAGCACGATAGACTTTACTACCGTCTTTTTTTATAACTTCAGTTATTTTCATGATGATAAACCTTTCTAAAATACATCAGCAGGCAAGCTATTATCAAAAAGGTTTTATATCATGCTAGGGCTTCATAGATTGCCCCACATTCGATTTTAAAGAGTCAGGCGGTAAATAATACCAGAGTTGGAAACAAGGCGGATATGGGGTTAATATGGGCTTGTTTATAGTAAACAGGCTTGTATTTAAAGTTTTTTATCGTCAGTTAGCTGTTTTAAAGTTTTTTCAAAGTCCGAGTTTATCTTTTGAGTTTTGTTGAATAGTTGGTATTCTGCTTTTGCTTTATCTTTCGCAACCTTGGAAGTGATTTTCCCATGACCTTCTAAAATATCGTATTCTTGGAAAGTCAAAAAGCGGTCAATGCTTTGGGCTAGTTGTTGCATTGTCTGAGCTTTTCGCTGTTCTATCTGTCTTTCCAGGTAATCAAAATAGCTAGATATTCCTCTTTCAAGGGAGCGGATTTCTGTTTCTGAAAGGTAATTCTTTGCTATTTGGGTATCTGCTTGCAGTATGCGACCATTAGGGGAGTTTTTCCATGTTGTAAGTCCCATGTTGTCTTTTGTATGGTCAGCTTTCGTGTAGATAATTTCAGCAGCAGTTTGGCCAGTGATTGCATAATGAAACTTATTCTGTACATCAGCATAGAATTGCTTAGTCAACGTACTTTGTGGGTCATAGTCGATAGAGATTTCTGCAAAAATATCTGTAATCTGCAACCATATACGACGCTCACTAGCTCGGATAGAACGCACGCGCTCCAAGAGCTCACGGAAATAGTCTTTTTCCAGCAAGTTTTCGCCTTGTTTCAGACGGTTGTCATCCATGGCGAACCCTTTTATCATGTACTCACGAAGTACCGAAGTAGCCCACTGTCTAAATCTCGTAGCTTTTTGGGAATTGACACGGTAACCAACTGAAATGATGGCATCAAGGTTGTAGTAGCTGACATCCTTAGTTTGGGTTTTATCAGCAATTGCACCGTGTTTTGTGGTTATTTCCATTTTGGAAACAACCACCTTTTCTTCTAATTCTCCCTCTTCAAAGATATTTTTTAAGTGCTTACTAATTGCAGGAACACCGACATCGAAAAGTCTAGCCATTTCTTTCTGACTAGCCCAAATCGTTTCGCCTTTGATGATGACACTAGCTGTCTCGCTATCGTTGTCAGCAGTATAGATTAAGAATTGTAATTCGTTCATGAGATCCTTTCTAAAACATTGTAAGTGGTTGACATTTGTTGACATCAATAAAATTAGTAGATATGGGGCTAATATAGACTTGAAGCTTGAGCGAAGCCCGAGAATCCACGCGCTTCAGGATTGTTTAACATTGTGGCGCGTGGGTATGGTGTAAGTCGCTTTTTAAATGCAAGAGTGGTATAATGATGTTGTAATCATCTTATCGGGAGCGTCCTCTATAGTGTGTAGAGAGTTAACACCAGCTCCATCTGGTTCAATTAGGTTGATTATATTAGATTGGTTAAAGGTAAGGGTATTGACTTACCTTTTTTTTGTTGCTATTGTTCAATTCTCTTGGCTTTGCTTGAATTTTTCTAACTCTTTTAGATAGTCTTCTGCCCAAATCCCCGTTTTTTGATATCGGTCAATTCTGTCTATATATCTTCGATTAAAGTTAGCTTCAATTTCCAAATCCATGATCATATCCATATTATTCTCTGTATAGTCAAGACTAGAAATATATTCTTCTAAGAAATTGGCCTGTGATTCGTAGAATTTTTTCATACCGTTTAAATCCTTAACAGGAATAGGATTTCGGAGATTATAGTTATATAGATTTATAATATCATTCAAGTCTAATCGGATAAAAAATGCACTATCGATAGCTTGTTTGGTATTTTCAAAAGCTTCTTCATCGAGCTCTTCTCTAGTTTTTTCCATGTAATCTAGGATATAGTCCCAGTTATATCGACTTCTAGCAGAACTGCCATATAATAGTTGCTCAACGCTAAGATTTCCTAGTTTTGCTATTTTTAACAAATTTTCTTTGTTAGGCAAATTACGCCCCTTTTCCCAATTATTAACAGTCCCCTTACTGGTATTAAATGCTTTACCAAATTCCTCCATAGTTGCACCTTGATCAAGCCTAATACTTTTAATTCGGTTTCCTACTTCAATATTATTCACTTCCATTTTTTTACCTCGTATTTAAATTATAACTATTTTTTGTTTTTAAGTAAAGAAAAGTATTGACTTTTTAAAAAATATTGGTTACAATTAAGGTATGCAAAAGTAAAGGAGGTGATGAGATTGCCAAAATATAAAATTAAAGGCTACAGAAATATGTTGGGGCTAACCCAAGCAGAGCTAGGAAAAAAATTAGGTATGACAAAGCAAACAATACTACAACAAAGAAACAGGGCGTTGCTCATTTACGGATACTGAGAAAATAGCTTTCAAAAAATTGCTATTACCAATGTTTCCAGATATCACTATTGAAGATATATTTTTTTTAAACAAAAAGTATGCAAAAGTAAAGATTGGAGTAAGCCAATGGAATAGTCTATATGGACGGTAAAAAGAGCCGTATACTACGAGTGAGATCATCGCTGAATGTGCTGGAGTCACTCATCACACAATACAAGAACTTTTAAG
>CAKMPG010000184.1:0-2978 GCA_927911355.1 Streptococcus mitis
ATAAACAAAATGGAAAATTTGGAAGTTTCAGTCTGATTTATGAAAAAGAAAATCAGTTTTTATTATTTTGAAATAAAAAAGAGAAGATAAAAATTTGTCTTCTCTACATGAAAATATTGTATGGCATCAAAAGCAAAAGTAACTGGCTTTACACTATTTGTAAAGATGTAATTTGATTCAAAAAGAAAAGATAGATTTAAAATGTGGGACAAATGATGGGGTAAATCAGTTATAGACAAGCAAAAAAAGCCTTGATTTACAAGGCTTTTTCCTGTTGTATTTAGATGCCCCTACAGGGATCGAACCTGTGACCCACGGATTAAGAGTCCGCTGCTCTGCCAGCTGAGCTAAGGAGGCAAAGAAAAAAGCTGTATTGGTGCCGAAACTTCACGGTTTGTATTGAACCCGCGCAATTAAGCAGGTGGGCAACTCGCTCTAACTGAAGCTGTTTCCGTGTGAGACGGCCTACATGCTGTTAGAAGACTTTTGTTTCCCTAATAATACAAAAAATAGTCGGTCAACACTTAAGTGTGAAGTCGTACACCACAGCGTTTCTATGTTTATATAATACCACTTTTTCAAAAAAAATCAAGAGGAAAGTGCAATTTTTTGAAAAGGATTTCAGATTTTTCGCAAACGGTCGATAGCTTCCTTTCTTTGAGCCAAAGCCCGTTCATATTTACCAGTATCTTCTGCTTGGAAATAGTGATGATTACGAATTTTTTCTGGCAGATAGTTTTGTTTAATCCAATTTCCAGGATAGTTGTGAGGATAGAGATAGTCTTGGGCATTCCCCAGTTCCTTGCTTCCGCTGTAGTGCCCATCACGCAGGTGTCGCGGAATAGGCAAGTGCCCTGATGTTTTGAGGTCAGCAAGTGCCTTATCCATAGCCACATAAGCTGAGTTGGATTTTGGAGAAAGGGCCAAATCAATCACGACATTGGCAATGAGAATACGTGCTTCTGGGAAACCAATCTTTTGGGCGGCATCCAGAGCAGTCACGGTGTGAATCTGGGCTTCAGGATTGGCTAAGCCGATATCTTCATAGGCGATAACAGTCAAACGACGAGCGAGACTTGGCAAATCACCAGCCTCAATCAAGCGGGCAGCATAGTGGAGACTGGCATCCACATCTGAGCCACGGATAGACTTTTGCAGAGCAGATAGAACATCATAGTGACCGTCTCCATCCTTGTCCATGGTAATGTAGCTCCGCTGCAGGCTATTTTCCATGATGTCTAGAGTGATATGGCGGATGCCCTTGTCATTTTCGGGAGTAGAAAGAACAGCCAAGTCAAGTGAGTTGAAGGCAGAGCGAAGGTCTCCGTTTGTAGAGGTCGCAATGAAATCCAGCGCCTCCTCATCTAGTTCTACTGGAAAATCAAAACCACGCTCAGGACTACTTAGAGCTATCTGAAGAGCCTCTTTGACGTCTTGGTTAGACAGAGGTTCCAACTCAAAAATTTGAACACGGCTACGAATGGCAGGAGTGACAGAGAAGAAAGGATTTTCAGTTGTAGCCCCAATCATGATGACTAGTCCACTTTCCAAGAGAGGAAGGAGAAAGTCTTGCTTGGTTTTATCTAGTCTATGAATCTCGTCTAGTAATAGGACGAGACCACCAGAGAATTTAGCCTCTTCCGCAATTTCTTGCAATCGCTTTTTACTATCCACCGTCGCATTAAAGGTCCGAAAGGCATACTTTGTTGTTCCAGCGATGGCAGAGGCAATACTGGTTTTGCCGATCCCAGGAGGTCCATAAAGAATCATGGAAGACAGGCGGTTGGCTTCACCATGCGGCGGATGATTTTTCCTTGTCCGACCAGATGTTCCTGACCAATGACCTGATCGATGGTTTTAGGGCGCATGCGAAGCGCGAGATTGTCTGGCATAGCAGTCCTTTCTAGCGTGGATTTTCTGATGTATATGTGGTAAGATGGTAGTATCTATTTTAGCATATTTCCGAGCAATCGGGGCGATTAAAGAGTCGCATAGAAAGAGGACAAAATGGCAACATATGGATTTTTAGATGTTTTAGAGGAAGAGTTGGAGAAGAATTTTCCCTTTGACTTTGAGATTAGTTGGGACAAGCGCAACCACGCGGTTGAAGTGAGTTTTCTATTGGAGGCACAAAATGCTACAGGTGTGGAGATGGTGGATGAAGATGGAGAGGTTTCATCGGATGATATTCTCTTTGAAGAAGCAGTGCTTTTTTACAATCCTGCCAAATCAACCGTCAATGAGGAAGACTATTTGACGGTCATTCCTTACCTACCTAAAAAAGGATTTTCCCGCGAATTTTTAGCTTATTTTGCGCTATTCCTTAAAGATACTGCTGAGGTTGGGCTAGATGCCCTTATGGACTTTTTGGAAGACCCAGAAGCCGAAGAATTTGTCATGGAATGGAACCAAGAAGTCTTTGAAGAAGGAAAAGTTGGCTTGGAAGAAGGAGAATTTTATCCTTATCCGAGATACTAGGAGTTTGACATGAAACTAGAAATTTCTGATTTCACAGGCTGTAAGATTGCTTTGTTTTGTGGGGATAAGCTCTTGACTATCTTACGCGATGATAAGGCAAGCATTCCCTGGCCCAATATGTGGGAACTGCCCGGTGGGGGACGCGAGGGGGATGAAAGTCCTTTTGAGTGCGTGGCGCGTGAAGTTTATGAAGAACTGGGAATTCATCTGACTGAGGATTGTCTGCTTTGGAGTAAGGTTTATCCAAGTATGCTTTTTGCGGATAAACAATCTGTATTTCTAGTCGGTCAGTTGACACAGACCCAGTTTGACAAGATTGTATTTGGAGATGAGGGACAGGGATATCAGCTGATGAATGTCGAGGACTTTCATCCCCCTCGCGTCCCCCACCAGGCAGTTCCCACATATTGGGCCAGGGAATGCTTTCCTTATCATCGCGTAAGATGGTCAAGAGCTATCCCCACAAAACAAAACGCAATCATTACTATCCTGTCGAAATA
>CAKMPG010000185.1:0-3465 GCA_927911355.1 Streptococcus mitis
TTTTCAGCGTCGCCTTGCGGAAAAAGTGAGCAGGCACATTTCCCAGTTGTGAATTGGTCACATGGAAATAGTAGCCGTCCTTCTTATTGTAGTCAATCTTGAGCGTGCTGATACCAGAATTTTCTCGCTCCTTAGCCTCAATCTCAGCAATCCAGCTAGTCCCTTCTCTGAGAACGCGACGGTACTTGTCTAAAGTCTCATCAAATCCAGTGCGGATAATCCCCCCATCTGTAATCACATGAGGAGCTTCAGGAGCAATCGCTGCGCTAATCAAACTCTCCAACTCAGGGATTCCATCCAGTTGTTCGATAAGATAGGCTAGAGAAGGTTGCTCCATCCCTTCTAAAATCGCACGAATCCGTGGCACACTGGATAAGGTGGTCGACAGCTGCAAGAGATCCTTGGGATTGGTTTTGCCAAAAGAAACACGACTAGCCAAGCGCTCAATGTCATAAACACCCTTGAGACTGTCTGTCAAATCACTGCGCTCAAAGAAATAGTCGAGAAAGACCTGCACCACTTCTTGACGTTGGATAATTCGTTCCTTATCAATCAAGGGGCGATGAATCCAAGACCGCAAGAGACGCATTCCCATAGCCGTCTTGGTTTCATCCAAAAGCCAGAAAAGACTACCTTGCTTCTTTCCTGAACGAGCATTCTCAACCAAATCCAGACTAGCCTTGGTCGCATAATCCATCTGCAAGAAATCCTTGATTTCATAGCGGATAACAGGTTTGAGGTGGTTCAATTCCCTCATCTGAGTCCGATGAACATACTGGAGCAACTTACTAGATGCCGCTTGCTCCACAGGTGCCAATCGTGAATCCAGTAAATGAAGGTCTTCAAAGCCTTCTTTTTCATAGGAAAGTACCAGATTCATCTGACGACTGAGGATTTGTTCCTCTTCCTCAGACGAGACATAGCCCAACACCACTTCTCGCGCCTTGAGATTGCGGATTTCCCCACAAACCAGCGTGAAATCCAAAAGACCTGTCACATAAAAGTCACCCGTCACCAGGTCCATATAAGCTAAGCCAAATTGATTGCCTTCGCGGTCTATGGCAACCAAAAAATTATTCTGACTATCCGGCTTACTGCTATCGACAACTGTCCCTGGCGTAATGACCTGAACAACCTCTCGTTTCACAACCCCAACTGCTTGTTTAGGATCTTCCATCTGCTCTGCGATAGCTACCTTATAGCCCTGCTCAATCAAGACATCGATATACTGTTGGGCAGAATGATAGGGGACACCCGCCATAGGAATCGGATTGTCCGCATTCTTGTTGCGACTCGTTAAGGAAATTTCCAGAATCTGCGCAGCATTGACCGCATCCTCATAAAATAATTCATAAAAATCACCCATCCGAAAGAGCAAAAAAGCATCTGGATATTGCTTTTTAATATCCACGTACTGTTGCATGCCCGGTGATAGCTTTTCTGTCGCCATTTTCCGTCTCTCCTTGTTAAAAATAAGTCTTGAGAGCAACTCCCAAGACCTTACTTATCTTTCATCAAATCTAGCAAACGATCTTCCATGAGTTTGGCAACGTGCTGGTCTCGACAAATGACCAATAAGGTATTAGCACCAGCAACTGTTCCTAAAATCCATTCATCCTTGTTTGCATCTACAATATTTGCTAAAACAGAGGCTTCTCCCAATTTGGTATGAAGTACCAAGGTAAACTCTGCTCTTGCAACACCTTCTAATGATGAGACAAAAATTCCACCAAATCAATCTTTTCTGTCTCATTTGCTAGTACATAATACACCATATCATTTTTCTTGACCTTGGTCAAGCCGATTTCGCGCAAATCACGAGACAGGGTTGTCTGCGTCACAAAGACATTGTGCGCCTCCAACCGATCTTGAATTTCTTTTTGTGTACTTAATTTCTCCTCAGTAATCATTTTTTTTATTAACTGATGACGATCTCTTTTTCTCATAAAATCCTCTTATATGCATATTTATAACTAATTTTATAACTATATTATACCAAAAAAAATAGGAGATTTCAAAAAATTTTTTCTTCTTTCTTTAAAATTGTGATAAAATAGTAGAAAAGTCCAAAAAGGAGCTCTTAATGAATACAAAAGAATTGATTGCTAGCGAATTGGCTAGCGTCATTGATAGCCTGGACCAAGAGGCTATTTTAAATTTACTGGAAACCCCTAAAAACTCAGAAATGGGAGACATCGCTTTCCCTGCTTTTTCACTTGCAAAAGTAGAACGTAAAGCACCTCAAATGATTGCGGCTGAACTGGCTGAAAAAATTAACAGCCAAGCCTTTGAAAAGGTTGTCGCAACAGGACCTTACGTCAACTTTTTCCTTGATAAATCTGCCATTTCTGCTCAAGTATTGCAAGCTGTTATCACTGAAAAAGAACACTATGCTGACCAAACTATTGGCAAACAAAAAAATGTTGTTATCGACATGTCTAGTCCCAATATCGCTAAACCATTTTCTATTGGTCACCTACGTTCAACTGTTATCGGAGATAGCTTGTCACATATTTTCCAAAAAATCGGTTATCAAACGGTCAAGGTCAACCATTTGGGAGACTGGGGTAAACAGTTTGGGATGCTGATTGTTGCCTACAAAAAATGGGGTGACGAAGAAGCTGTAAAAGCTCATCCAATCGATGAACTCCTTAAACTCTATGTCCGCATCAACGCTGAAGCTGAAAATGACCCTAGCTTGGATGAAGAAGCACGCGAATGGTTCCGTAAACTTGAAAATGGAGATGAGGAAGCTCTCGCTCTTTGGCAATGGTTCCGTGATGAAAGTTTGGTGGAATTTAACCGCCTTTACAATGAATTGCAAGTCGAATTTGACAGCTATAACGGGGAAGCCTTCTACAACGATAAGATGGATGCAGTTGTAGACATTCTTTCTGAAAAAGGACTTCTTGTTGAGTCAGAAGGTGCCCAAGTTGTCAATCTTGAGAAATATGGAATTGAACATCCAGCCCTTATCAAGAAATCTGATGGTGCAACTCTCTATATCACTCGTGACTTGGCTGCAGCCCTTTACCGTAAAAACGAATACCAATTTGCCAAATCTATCTATGTCGTTGGTCAAGAGCAATCTGCCCACTTTAAACAACTCAAAGCTGTCTTGCAAGAAATGGGCTATGACTGGAGTGACGATATTACTCACGTTCCTTTTGGTTTGGTGACAAAAGAAGGGAAAAAACTCTCTACGCGTAAAGGGAATGTCATCTTGCTAGAGCCTACAGTTGCAGAGGCTGTTAGTCGTGCCCAAGCCCAAATCGAGGCTAAAAATCCTGAACTTGAAAACAAAGACCAAGTAGCACATGCTGTTGGGGTTGGAGCCATTAAATTCTATGACCTCAAGACCGACCGTACAAATGGATATGACTTCGACCTTGAAGCTATGGTATCCTTTGAAGGAGAAACTGGACCTTACGTTCAATACGCCTACGCTCGTATCCAATCTATCTT